>CAZZVG010000036.1:0-14013 GCA_964657295.1 Iningainema sp.
CTTCTGAGTGAACAATAGTTAAGTCAGCACAAGCTTGACGAGATGTTTTTAGCATTTCCTGTGTACCATACCCTAGAAGTGTTCTTGAGAAGATGCCGAGGAGTCGAAACCCTTCCTTGGCTAAGCGTGATTGCAGTCGGATACCCAAGTTCCTAAGGCGGTGATGGGGTTGAAAGTCAAGGATAGGTTGAAATTGCCACTTTTTGTGAGCCATAAACAAGCGATCGCGTTTGACTAGTTCTGGGTCAAACCAAAAGCCACGCACTGTGACCTCATGACCTGCATTAGTCAGGGCTTCTGCTTCTTTTTGCGGTCGAGGAGCAGTGCATAAATGTGCGCCAATTAGGATGAGAATTTTTGCCATCAGTAAGTAATTGATTGTCTATGCTGCAGTTAATCTCTTTTCACACCACCAATGTTCTTCGTGATCTATGGCTAGCACTTCAATCTGATATCCAGCAGATTCCAGATATTCTCGAACATCTCTTACGGAATGCCCGTAACTAAGTAAAGCTGCAGGATGTACACTTATTAGCAATTGAGGCGAGAAGTCATGTAGTAACCTTTCTGCCCCACGCAAAACTAGTAGCTCTGCACCCTCAACATCACACTTGAGCAAGATCGGTCGATTCATAAAACTTTCTGCAAGTATTAGACCATCTAAGCTATGAGCTGGGATGGTATTGTCCGTATTGCCATGAATACAAACATAAGTATTTTTACCTGGATTTCCTGTGACAAAACTTGCTGTTATCGCCTCCCATGTTTGAGAAATTGCTGTTCTCAAAACAAACCCGCTTACATGCTTATTAGAGATAAAGCCGTAAATTAGTCTCAGTCTGTTTCCAACAGCGTAATGACACATTCTTTCAGTAGCTTTTAAACTGGATAAATCAGAATCAAACGCAAAAACTTCTACTTGATCGGAAGCAAATAACGCAACAGTACTGAAAGTACCAATAGCACAACCAATATCCAAAAATAGTGCTGTAGGATGTTCCTTCAACCAATCAACTGTTGCTTTGATGGATTCAGGTTCGTATAATTCCCAGCGTGCTGCCCCAGAGAACTCAGATGGTATGCGAACAAAACAGCTACCACCTACAGAAACAGACACACCTTTACCACTAAGGTTCAAGAAGCGATGATATGGCTGGCGGAGAAAATTCCAAAGCCATTCTGCATTTTCAATGCCAGGGGCGTGCCGAATTGCTTGTGTAAGATGGCGAACTTTACTCATAATTTTGAACTTATTCCATAATTTCAAGGTAGTGTTTAGCGCATTTTTCTAGCGTAAGATTTTCGAGAATATAATTCCTAGGACTAAATTTTTTCAGCTTGAGGTTTTCAATAAATTCTTCGAGTTTTATGGAGAATTCATTAATATCTTTGAACTTGATACCACAGCGCTCATCCCAATAGGGAACAGAGGTTGCAGGGATGTGCGGCATCCCCCATTTAAAGCGGTTAGGATCTAAGCACTCTCCCTGATCCCAAGCGTAAATTGGTACACCGCTTGATAAGCACTCCTGGTAGGCAATTCCCTGGCTTTCATGCTCACACAGAAAAATCATGGCGCGACAACGGCTGAGAGCTTGTTGATAATCCTGCTGTTGATAAAAGCCGTAACGTAATTCTTCAAAGCTGAGTCCTTTTTGGGTCAAAGTATGACGTATTGGCTCTAGAAGGTCTAGAACTCGTTGGTCATAGTCCCACATGATTTTGTTATAAATCAGGAAGTCAACTGACTTGCCTTTGTTTAGTGCAGGTTGCCAGGTATCAGTGTCAATTCCAACAGTCCAGATTGTGCAACGCTCACCGAAGTAAGGCTTATAGACTTCGTTAGCCCAGTGAGAGTGCTGTAGATATTTCACCACTGGATACTGCTCACAAAGATTGGGCCATTCACTAGGGTGGGTCATCAAGCCAATCCCAGCAACAATAAGATTTGGTTGGTTGTAGCCGTCTAGACAAGAAAGCCCCCGACCTAGAATGCTGACGCGATCGTGTTTCTTTAATTTACTGAAAGGTAGATTGACTTTGTAGGAAATTCCTAGCTTATCTAAGCCTAGGCAAAGATTGATGAATACTTTATCAACACCCCTAGGACGAGGAGCGCCACGAATGACACGGCGGATAATTGGGCGGACATAACGGTCTCCAGGTAGCCAGCGATCGCGTTCTGGTTCACGGATATAGTAAAGACAAATTCGGCTCATTGTATTCGACTCAAAAGTACAGAGTAAAGCTGCTATACCGCGTTAGATATTTATAGTATGAATATCCATTGCTCTCTAAAATTTACATTTATTACTAAAAAATATAAATCTATTTCACTCCTAGGATATTAGTAATTTTTTTCAAGCTCTTTACGACTGTATGTTCTTCCAATACTCGTTTCTGAACCTTACATCGCATCCTTCTCCTTTTTTCAGGAGCAGCTCGTAAACTCCAAATTTTTTCGACCATTTCTTCTGCTGTACGATAAGTTTCTATTTCTTCACCTAACTCATATAGGTGATCGAGTCCTTCTGTCCACTCAGTTAAGTAACAGGCTCCCATCATTGGTGCTTCTATGTCCCGCATCCGGGAATAGGTATCGGGTTGGGAAAAAGGATAGCGATAGCTAGGATAGCGGTTCACACCTAAACAAATCATGCTTTGCTGGATGATTGCCACATACTCAGCTGCACTAGGTTTCTCTTTAACAAAATTAGAGAATATATCATCTGAAGTTTGAGGCTGGAATTTAGTTTGCATTTTCCTCAGCCAAGGTAGAACACCTTGACTAGCAATCATCTCCCATTGATTTACACTTGTTTGCCACAAGCTATAATTCTGAGAACTGGAACTTGATGAAGTCGATACATCCTTGTTCCATCCAGTACCCCGGATATCAACAGCAATACCAGACTTTATAACTTGAGCTAGTAATACTTCTCGCTGCACATCTCTTGAGCCAATAAAGCTAACACCATAATTTTCTGGAGGTTCGCAGGTTCTTTGATGAGGTTCAATCCAAACAGGCATAGGAGCATAAATGTAACGAAGTCCAGCCAGTTGATACATTTTGAGAGCTTTATGTTCTGGAACCCAGTGTAAGTCAAAGCAGTAGAACTCTTTGGGAATTTGGGTGAATTCCCTGACGTTATCGCAGAAGAAATTTACACAAGGAATACCTAATGATTGGATTTCTTTTATAGCACTGTAATTAACCTGCTTAGGAAATAGATAACTCAAAAATAAATGAATTTTTGTAGTTTTTTGTAATTGTTTAATTGAGGATACAATCTGATTCCAAGTGCGCTCGTGCCATTCATTTAAAGCCTCTTTGTCAATGTAAACTAAGCCTTCAGCCCAATCAACTCCTTCAGCTTCCAGCCACTGGTGACCTGCCTCTTGAACCCCTTGCTTGAAATAGGATTCCCAGAAGCTATATGCAGGTACGTTATGTCTTTTTAATGCTTGTTGGCAACTGAGAAAGATTTGCATGAATTTAGCAGCGGTCTAAGCAGCTTTGTGAATAAATAAGGCATCTGTTTGCGATAACTCTCTTCCGAGGGGTGTATTAACCCCTAAAGCATGAAGATGAAAATCCTGCTGATGTAGAAACTCTATAAGATCATGAAAGAGAGGTTGCTCTCGATAGAACTCCACAAAACTAATTTCGGGTATCAACCATTTAGCATGACTTAAGCACTTACTCGCTCCCAGTAGCGCCTCTAACTCATAACCTTGAATGTCAAGCTTGATCAAATCTGGCAGAGGTAGATTGTTAGCTTGCACATACTCATCTAACCTCACAACTGTAACTTGTTCTTCCCTTTCCTTAGTAACCCCAAATGTTTTATACATATTTTCAGATATTTCTAAGAGACTTGAAGCATCAGAGAAACTAGCAACTTGCATACTTAGAGTGCAATTACTGGAGCCTAAAGCTACTTTGTGTAAAGCTAAGTCATTCAAATATTGTGTTGCTTCTTCAAATGACTTATGGTGCATCATGAGCGGTTCAAATGCATGAATAACCGCTTCTGGAAAGTAAGCTTTAGCTAGAAGTGACCACGTACCTACATTAGCTCCAATATCATAGATTACTTTTGGATGGGAAGGCTTTATAAGTTCTAGTAATTCTAAGGAATCTATATGTCCTAATTTGAGCTTAGAGGCAACAGTATCCCTTAGCTTATCTATTCTTCGTCGTCTCTGAGAAGCAACGGCTAACCTCTCAACTAGCAAACGTGGATTGTAGAAAAGTTCTAATCTCATTTTTGCTATACCTATCGATTAGGATAGTAGTTTTGCTTGAGTGAATAGTGACGTGCAAATTTCTGAATTCGTTTAGCCCGTTTCCACCCCACTGTATTGCTGAGAAATTGAAAAAGGGTGCTACCGCTGAGTTTCAAATTCGATCCACCAAGAGACTTCACACTGACTTCTGCCTTTTGTATTAGATCTGGCATATCAGAGTAAACAGAGTAAATGAAGCGTTGAAAAACTGTAGCACAGGCATGACGAGTGCGCTGAGTGTTTTCTCTTGCAAGCAAGTAGTTCGTACAAAGTTCTATAGAGCGCAAAACTGATTCTTGAGCAGCATATGATTTTAAGCTGCTCAAGCTATTAGAGATACCTGAACGATAGTAACTTTTCGCACCGGGACAAAACTTGACCCCTTTGCTTGCCAGCACTACTCGGCAGAAGTATTCCCCATCATCGTTTAGTGATAAACTCTCGTTCCAAAAACCAGCTCTGTTTGCAATGGAACGAGGAACTAGCCAAGCCGCCGGGTGCATCATTCCTCCCCCCAACCAAGAACAAATTAGCCACTCAACGGGTGACATATCATTCCAGACTGGCTCGGGGATAAAGTTTGCCTCTGTAGGCGAGTTATAAAACCTGGCCCATTCTCCCGTCGCCACACAATCAGAATTACTGTCCTCTAAAAGTCCTACCTGATGCTCAATTTTGTTCGGTGCTAGTAGATCATCTGCATCCAAATACTGGATGAAATCACCCCGGGATTCTCTGAGCGCTCTGTTTCTGGCAGCACTAGCTCCTTTGTTAAGCTGGCTGATCACCTTAACGCCATACGACTCGAATGATTGGGCAATTTTTAGGCTGTAGTCGGTGGAGCCATCATCAACGACGATAATTTCTTTATGAAACCAGGTCTGTGCCAAGGCAGATTTTAGCGTTTCGACTAGCCAGGGTGTAGCGTTGTGGCAGGGGATAAGAATAGAAACTAGTGGCTTCATTTCCATCTCTCACCAGTAAAATTGAAGATCGAGGAAGCAAGGATTGAGATTGGGTATTCTTTGCGGAGTCTTGGTTGAAAAAGCCTGATGAGTAATTCCCGAAGGCGAATGCCTAGGTAGGGATTCAGTTTAAATAATAATTTGAAGGAATTGCTTGATTTTTCTGGTATTTTTCCAGTGAGTTTTAACGCTAGCACTATACAAGCATCTGCATTTTCCCAATCTAGGTAAGACGCAGAGACTCCAGCAATTCCCCAAAGTTTTTGAGCAATGTTGGCAGAGTATTGACCTTTTAGCGCCTCAGAAACTTTTTGCATGACATGAAATTGTGCTCTGGCACATCTAACTTGGTTGGTAGAAGACATGGAGTTGCCTCTACAGTAATTAATCACTGTGACAGTAGGGTCAGCAGCAAATTTAAGTCCGGCGATCGCCATCCGACAATGGAACGCAACATCCTCGTTGTAAAGCATTAGTGGATCAGTATCATAACCACCCGCTTGCAAGAATGCCGAACGACGGTAGAGTCCACAAAAGGGATTTATTTGTTCTCGAATAGTGTAGGCGATCGCATCCCGTCGCAGTTCAGCATCATTAAAGCTACGGATACTGATTAATTCATTGGTTTCATCCCGCCGCCACTCGTAATCAAACAACACCACATCCGGTGGATTTTCTAACTGCATCCACTTGTGAGCTTGTTCGACAAAGTTTGGATACAGCGCATCATCAGCATCATGGAAATGAATCCATTCACAAGAAGTTTGTGCTGCCAGTACATTCTTACCGTAAGAACAACCACTATTGACATCACCTCGAACAACCTGCGCTCCAAATTGTAGTGCAATCTCTCCTGTGTTGTCAGTACTACAATCGTCATAGACCCAGATTTCATCAAACGGAATCGTCTGAGCTAAGGCAGACTTCAGGAGTCCCGGCAGGTAGGCGGCAGCGTTGTAGGCAGGGATGCAAAGTGCTAGAGAGAGAGAATGCATAGGAATTAACTCACAAACTTTTTGAGACTGCGTTTGAGAATGTAGTTACTTAACTCGCGCAAAGGCAGATGATTGAGAAAGGCAAGCGGTTTTTCTAAAGGCTGGCTAGGAGAGATGGCATCAAGCAGCCAGGGATTGGGACAAACTGGAAACCTGCCGCGACAAATTACTTTTTCATAGGCTTCAATTCGCTGTTGGGCAATCTGGGCAGGGGCAAGCTTGCTTTGGATAGTTTGCTGGGCAGCTTTCCCCATTTGTTCTCGCTCGGCTGTACTCATACTTAATAGACTCTCTATACTGTCAGCTAATGCTTGGGGATTACCTGCTGCAAAGGTCAGCCCGTTCACCCCGTTTGCAAGCAGGTCCACGGCTCCAGCCCCCAGAGAGCAGAGTACTGTCTTAGCTTGCGCCATACCTTCAGCACAAGTGTAGTTAAAGACGTCCCAAGTGGAGGGCACGACAATGAATCCCGCTTTTGCCTGAAATTGGCACGTTTGTTCCAGTGGGTGAATACCAAAGGGGCGAATTTTCATAAGCCATATATCAGGGTAGGTCTTAGCTAGATAGCTAGCCATAGAAGTACCAAACTCTCCATAAACTGTGTCTCGCCCAATCCAGTCTAGGGTAGGTGCGTTTTCTCCCAACAACTGCAAAGCTTGGCAGAGAATTGTTGGTCCTTTCCAGTATTGAATTCGTCCGACTACTAAGCCATTCGGAGAATTTTCTGTTAAATATAGATTTGAAGCAGGCTTGAGAGCAGGTAGTATGTAAGTGACATCTCTCCCAGTTAATTCAGCCCAACTCTGTGCATTGGACTGGCTAGAGGTCTGCAATTCATCTGCAACTGAAAACAAGCTTGTTTCCAGCAGACGAATCAAATTACCTTGCAATTGCGTGTCCAGTTGAGGATCGTAAAAATCAATCTGCCCAATACTGCCGTGAAGTTGCACAACGGTAGGTGGACTTTCCGCTGAGGCAATCCAGGGAGCAAACAGCATACCCCAATCAGTTGTCTCCACGAGGTCATAACCTCTGCCACCGTTGACCTGCTCCCAAGCTGTCCAGGCAGCTGCCAGATGACGCTGGAATTCTGGGATGGCATGATAGCGATCAAACTTTGAAAGATTGGCATTGACTGCTTGATGATTCAGAAATTCAACTTTTACCCCTTCTGTTTGGTAGCTGGGCAAAGCATGGGAGAAAGCACTACCAACCAGTGCATGTACTTGATGTCCTTGGTAGGAAAGTTCTGGTAAGAGATTGCGGTAGAAAGTAGCAATCCCACCACCAGAGTGAGGAGAATATTCAGGGATTATGAATAGCAGTTTCATTTGATAACCGCGTTCAAAAAATCATCAAGTTTAGAATTCAGAAAATCAGGGCTTCGTTCTTGCTTGAGAGTGAAGTAATAGTTTTCAGCTATATCTTTCAACTCTGATTCCGGTATAGAAAAGATATATCTGATGGATTTAGCAAGGTTGTCGAAATTTAATTCGATAAAAAATTCCTTCAGTGTACTGCTAAAACTTGCGGGTGCTTTCCCTATTGGGACACAATAGGCATAAGCACATTCACCGTACTTCAAGAACTCTAATCCACACCGTGATGGGGAAATAAACATAAATTTAAATCGAGATAAATACTCAATATATTTATTTCCAATCATTTGGTGAGTAAGCTTTTGACCAATATCAGGATAGCCAGGATGCTTCAAAAATTTGACTTTATTCCATAGGAGGGGATTCCTTTTTATACTTCTAGCAAAACTATACCGATAAGGATAAACATAGCGATCTTGGTTTCCAGAAAAAATTACTTTTTTTATTCTTTTTGTAAAATCGTTATCTATTTTATGATTATTATTAAATCCGTAAGGAATAAAAACCATTTTTTTGTTATTAGTATCATCATTTAATTCTTTGACGATTTCAGTTGGGATGTAATTAGTTAAAAATAATACATTTACTAATTTTTTTATTCTAAATAAAAATCGATAGTACCAGTGATTTTGACACCATTCATAGTAAGAATCGACTATTTTAAACACAAAAAAATTATTTGTATGAGACAATACATATTCTTCTAGTTTAAAGCATTCTGCTTCAGAAATTCGGTTGTCAATGATGTTAATGCTATCTAAATAAAGGCTGATTTTATCAATAGAATCATACTGCCAACCCATGTTAGCAGCATAGCCCGGTCCTGCGTCATAGGTAGTAATCATTTTAGAGTAGTCATAATCGTTTGATATAAGCAATATTTTATGCATTATACTAACCCTTAACTTAAAACGTATGTATCATCTTTTTTAACTATTTTAAATCTTGCAGATTTCCTTTCTGAAGCTTGCGTATTTCTGCTAAAGCAAGATTTCGCGCATCTTCCTCAGCAAGTATCATCTTCCGTTCAATAGTCGAACACTTTATCAGTCGTATTTTCCAAAGTAAGCGCGATATGATCTTTCTTTGAATGTACGGAATTTTGCCATTACGAATATAATCCAAAATAAACCCTGAAGCGCCTCCTTCACGCTTTAATCGCAACAAATACTCAACCTCTAGACGATGTTTAGGGATAATGTGTGTCAACTTAAGTGATGGGAACATCCCTGTAGCATATCCATAGTCGTGTGCTGTAAGGGCTAAATCATTATCTCCAGCACTTGATAATAAATTTCCTCTTCTATCAAGTTGCATGCGTAAAGGATCGTTTTGAACCAAATCGTAGTAATGATACGCCACTTGACGCCTGATACACATACCTGCTCCGTATGGAACATTCTGGTCATAAAGTGAAATGTTGCCCCAAACAGGTTTTGTTACCTCACGCACAGCTAGAAAAGATAGGTAAGGCTGCTGCCATGCTTCAAGTGGGCTTTCAGTTTCTGCAATAACTGATCCACCGAATGCTCCTAGAAAAGGATATGTATCTAAAATATGAAGAGACTCCTCAAGGTAATCGTTGGTGAGAATGTTATCGTCATCTACAAAAACTAAAAGCTTTCCGCTTGATTCTTTAATTCCACGAAGGCGGGCAGGTGTAAGACCTAGTGTTTCTTCTCGAATATGGCGAGATTGAGGATGCCAACTGAGGTCAATTTCTGAAGCAAGGATTTGGGTGCTAGCATTATCAATTAACATAAGTTCCCACTGGTCTTTTGACAACGTTTGACTGTCGAGTGCGTGTAACACTCTGGACAGATAATTACACCTAGGATTGTGGGTACAGATAATGACGCTAATAATGGGTTGCATAACGCTATCTCTTTGCAGCATCAAGAACCAATTTAAGTAGGCTCTGACCAGGTGAACGATCAAACTTAGCAGCAGCATATTCATGCGCTTTAGCACCTATTTGCTTCCAATTCTCTCTAGCAAGCCATGCTCTTTCCAAAGCAGCGCCGAATGATTTTGTAGTAGCTGCCTCTGCGATGAATCCAGTGTGGGACTCTTCAATCCAATCTGCATTACCTCCCACATCTGTAACTACAGCAGGGCGACCGCATAACATCGCCTCGACTAAGCATAAGGGAGTGCCTTCTGCTCTAGAGGGAAGCACGAGTAAATGGTTTTCAGCCCAGATCGATCTAACATCATTAACATGACCCATAAACTTAACTTTCTGGGCAACATCATAGTGTCTTGCTAAGGCTTCTAAGTAAGTTTGGTCAGGTCCAGATCCATATAAACAGCATTGCCAGTTTCGCTCTTGCCAGATTGGCGTACTTAGAACCTTGAATAAAACGTCTTGACCTTTACAGAATGTATCCAGGCGGGCTACGCAAGCAAGAAATGCAGTAGATTGCGGAGGAAAGGGTACTATGTCGAGGTTGTACATATTAACAGGGTTTTGCACAACTACGGCATTTGGCAAGGACTGAGCCAGTTGGCGTTCAGCTAGTATAAGGTTTTGATGCGAGACAAAGGCGATATGGGCAGCTTTATTAAAGAATTGTCTAGCAGTTTTCCGGGTAGTGTCATCAAAAGATAAGGGTTCAAAATTCAACTGACAGACAACTACATAGGGAATTGAGTAAGAGTGCAGTAAGTCTACAAGGTCAGGGATGTATGCAACCTCATAACTACTCCCCTGGCTAATACAAATAACATCTGGCTTTGAGTCAAAAACTGGTTGATAGGATGACTTAGGCAATGGAGGCTGTAGAGAGAAATATTGATAAATTCTTCTAGTAATTCTTGAAGTTAAAGATAGAGGTTTTGGGAATCGAGGTCGGGGTAGCAACTGTGCACCTTGCTGTTGAAGATTAGTAATTAACTGATGCTCAACAGACCAATTATAAAGAGAAATAAAAACTTCATGACTTTTTGCTAGCGCTTGCTCTGCTGTCGCTGACCATAGGTATTCACTCCCTCCCCAAGCAACGCCACCCATAGTAGATATAAAAGCAATGTTTTTTTTCATATCAAATTACTGAGAGATTCGGTATGCGTAAATATTTACTAAGAGATCCATTAATAGAAATGAACCTCTGTGAAGAAAGGGTTGATTGGTTAAAGAAACTGGGATATCCATGTAATATTTGAATTCTTTTTCTGACAGAATGTTCAAAATGTGGTTCAGTGTTTGAGGTTTATCTATAAATGAATGATATTCAATGAACATATTTCTTACTAAGTGTAGTTGTTCTTTTGTTTCCATTAGTACATCAGTTTCTGCTCCCTCTATATCTATTTTCAAAAAATCGACAGGTTCTCGAATATAGTTGCTGAGTTTAGTAGCTGTAATACTTTCTTTTTTATAATTGTTGTTATTCTCTTTAATAAGCTTCTCAGCATTTTCCATAATTCTATTAGCATCAGCACCCTCACTAAAAAAATCCAAAACTGTATCCTCTTTCCAAAGTCCTTTGTTTACTAGTTCTACATTGTCTAGACCAAAAGATTTTATATTAGACTTTAGATAATCAAAAGTACGACTATCAGGTTCAAAGGCTATTACTTTAGCCTTCGGATAAAGTTTTTTAAAGTAGATGACACTAACCCCAATATTGGCTCCACAGTCAATGATAACTGGTAACTCTGCATCCGATTTAAAGTTGTAAATCTGCCTTGTAAAAATCTCGTCATAAGTCCAAGTGAAAGAGTTAGCATCTGTAAACTTGAAGAGTTTACCTGACCAATTAATCTCTCCTTCCGTATATCTTGGAAGCTTGGCAACTTTAGCTAATTGTCTTTCAAAAGGATCTTGCTTAATGAGCTTCTTTAGACTTGACTTAAAGGTTCTATATAGATTTCTCATAAAATTAACCACAAAATTTAAGTTCTGTACTTGATTATTTTTGCAGGAATACCACCAACTATAGAGTAAGGAGGTACATTTTCTTTCACAACTGCACCAGCAGCAATCACACTTCCACTACCTATTTTGACACCTGGTAATATTGTTGCTCCACATCCTATCCATACATCATCTTCTATTTCTATAAAGTTTTTTTCTTCACACCAATGATTGTCTTTTATCAAAGTATCTTTTCTATATAAGTGATTGGTAGCTATAAGACTTGTCTGCTGAGATATTAAACAATTACTTCCTATCTTTATCTTGCCTCCACTAGCTCTGATATTATTTAGTTCTCCTATATATGTATTTTTGCCAATTTCTAAAAACGAGTTTCTCTTAATAGTATTTCTATTTTCTACTATTACTATGGAATAGGCTCCTATATATGTATTTTGACCAATAAATATATCCTCTATATAGTCATACTTAAGAATAGCTCTTATGTCTATTGCACATTCAAATGTTTGACACAAATAACTTAAATGTTTTTGGCTATCATACTCTTGATTAAGTATTCCATATATATTTGTAATTCTTTGGAAAAATGCATTAATTTTCGATATCTTAAATAGCATAAATAATAATTAATCAATAGTAAATAATTGGCTGTTTCAAAATATAACTTAAATATATTTCCACATAAAGTCGTCTAAATAAGTACTACTTCCTTCTTGCCACTCATAATCTCTTTTGTGTTTATACATAACTATTTCAAAAGGACAAATATTGTCTAATTTCTGTAACATAGTTTTACCAAAATTTGTGGATAAATATACTGAAATCGTATATTTACCCATGAACAATCTAAACTTAGGTATTCTACATTTAATCCTTGTAAATCCCTTCGTCCTACATAATTCCAACTCTGAATCAAATAGCCAAAAGTGAACTATAGGTTGTTCATAGAAATTAAAAATTTGAAATGCTAACCCAGCATCCTTTAGACAGTAGGGCGTATATATTTCAAAATCAATTTCAAAAGACTCACCATGTACATGTGTGTTACCTAATGCTGAAGTAATTACTTCTATTTTTATAATTTTAGGTTCATCTTTAGGAAGAGAATCCACATAAACTTGTTCAAGACTTATGCCGTAACTCAAATATTCATTAATTACTACCTCAGTACTACCTTGTTTGATAACTTTACCATGGTGCAGAAAAGTGCAGGTGTTCGTTAAGGTTGAAATAGCCTGCATATTGTGACTGACAAACAGTACTGTTCTTCCCTCTTTCCCCACATCCTCCATCTTCCCCAAACACTTCTTCTGAAACTGCGCATCCCCCACTGCCAACACCTCATCCACCACTAAAATCTCTGGCTCCAAATGCGCCGCCACCGCAAACGCCAACCGTACATACATCCCCGATGAATACCGCTTCACTGGCGTATCTAAAAACTTCTCAACCTCTGCAAACGCCACCATCTCATCAAACTTCTTCCTAATCTCTGCCCTACTCATTCCTAGAATTGCACCGTTGAGATAGATATTTTCCCTCCCGGTTAACTCTGGATGAAATCCTGTTCCCACCTCCAACAAACTTGCAACTCTTCCCTTAATCCGAATTCTTCCTGTCGTTGGTTCTGTAATCCGACTCAAAATCTTCAGTAGTGTAGATTTTCCTGCCCCATTCCGCCCAATAATCCCAACTCTGTCGCCCTGCTTAATCTCAAACGACACATCCTTCAGCGCCCAAAATTCCTCCTGAGAATTTTGGATTTTGGATTTTTGTTTTTGAAATAGATTCAGTAAAGCCTTAGCACGATTGGTAATGACATCCCGCAGTGCTGTGTAGTGCTCTTGCTGACCAATAATGTATTTCTTGCCTAAATTTTCAACTCGGATGACAGTATCAGACATTCACTATTCACTTTGTTGTTGTTGTTGTCCTTGGTAGATACACAGCAGTGAAGGTTTCGCAGATAGCAATTATGCCTGTTATTCTCAGCATTCATATACCTCTTAAATAACCGCCGGGAGTTGAGCCTTTGCCTGAATCATCATTCGGATAGTGTCACGCATCTGATAGCGAGCTTGCCACCCTAACTTCTGACGGGCTTTAGTTGGATTTCCCGAACCTAATTGAACTTTCTAAAGTTTCCACTGGCTGCTCAAAAGATAGACCTACTGAACTTTGCCCTGCTAAGTTGTAAACTTCATCTGGATCAATCTTGGTAAGTATCTGCAACACACTACGAAAGTCGGTCAGAGCCATTGACTCTAGCTTCACCTGCTCTCTAATACCTAAACCCATTAGATTTTGGAAAGACGAAATCTGAGCATCTCGTGAAGTACCACAAACACTGTAGCCTTTACTGAGAAGCAGTTACGCTAAATAAGCTCCATCTTGACCTGATATTCCACAAATTAATGCTTTTTTCATCAAGTTTTGTCACCTACTATTCACATTTGCAAAGGTACGATCGCATTTTGTGAAACTACTAAATTCAAGTTGCAAGT
>CAZZVG010000037.1:0-3348 GCA_964657295.1 Iningainema sp.
GTGAAAGTATGGGGCACTCAATTCCACATTGCGGAGACCGGGAGTTTTGAATAATCCATCCGCCTTCACTGTATTATTGGGACTGATAGAGACATTAGGCGCTTCTCCAAAGACTGTCTGGAAGCTACCCTGCTGAGCAAGTCGCGCTTCCGACAGCGGATGTGACTCAGGTGTCAGACCATCACTAGCACCTTCGCCAATGTCATTCGAGACAGGCGTAACACCGATATTGAAGAACCCAGTGTCCTCGTAATCCCCAAAAAGTGAGTGTGAGATTCGTCCATTTTTTTGGACGTTTGTCACCGACGCGGCAGTGAATTCTGCTCCGGCATGGCAGGCGATACAACCATTGTTGAGGAAAAGATTCAAACCCTGCTGCTGCTCGACAGTTAGAGCGTTATTGTTTCCTTCTTGATACTGGTCGTAGGGCGAATTGTCGGAGACTAATGTAGACTCGTACATTTGAATTGCCAACCCCATAAACACAGAGAAGTTGTAGTCTATGAGGGAGAACTGTTTGGGTGACAATTGCTCGGGGTTTACCAAATTGTCTGAATCTGTCGATTGGTTGGCTGATTTATTGACGATACTTTGGTCACCGGAGTCATTCATCTTAATTAACCGGGGGGATCTCCACCACTCAGGCTTAAAAGCTTTCTTGATCATCCGAGCATAAGTCGTCCTCAGACCTTTTTCAGGGAAATTACTGAAACTACCAAGAACACTGTCATCAGGAGCCACCAATTGCTTGCCGAGCGGTTGTAGTCCACGTAGCTTCTTCCCATTGTCTCTTGGTAGCTCCAAGCGTTGATGATGAGTGAGCTTATCACCTAAATCGGAGAATGTCCGACCAGTACCAGACTCCTCAACCGAACTGAGCGGTGGTCCCACTGCTTGTGAAGCTGCTGCCGAATTTTTGAGGCTAATTTTCACTTTTTCGAGCTTCGACCCCAGCAAACCACCTACTTTGTAAACATAGGCATTCTTGTCTCTATCCCCAAATGAATTTACACCGTTGAACTCGTTTTGAGCTCTTCCATCGTAGAAATTGCGGAAGTTGAACACTGAATTGATCACACTTGGAGCGTTGCGAGCTGTAACTTCACGCACGTTTGTGCCGTTGACATTGAAAACTGGATCGGGCTGAACGGTGGTGTTGTCTTGGGCATTACCGGGATTGATCGAGTTGAAATCAGCCTTGAAAATACCCTGAGAGCCAGTTACATCATTTACATCTTTAGACAAGGACGAAGTACGGTTGTTAGGATCTGTTAGACGGTGAAATGGATAATCTGCGGCTATCAACTGGTAGTTTGGTCCGCCTCCGGTGTTAAAAATATTATCTGTTCCTGGGTTGATTTGGTTTTTAGAGCGGCTGTCCGCTCCCGCATGGAAGTGACAACTGGCACACGACTGGACACCATCGCTGCCAAGCTGCATATCCCAGAAAAGAGTTTTTCCCAAGGCGATGGCTGCCGTCTTGTCCCTAATGAATTGAGCCAGATCGCTATCATCCGGACCTGGAACTGGTACGCTCTTTAGAGAAGGTGGAGCTGCAGGGGTTGATGTGGTGATTTGCGCTTCGACAGTATGCCCTGCTGTTACTGTTATGGCAATGATCACGACAATTGTCGCGCTCCTTTTTATTCTCTTTGAAAACCTTGATGTCAACCGAGCAAGCCAAGCAGGAAGTGCAGCAGCATAAAGCGCTGCTTTATCTATTATCCTTTTCACCTATTTTCTCCACACACTATTTTTGGACAAAGCTTCGCCAGTAAAATTATTGTGCCTAATTTTACAAAATCTCTGATGTCTAAGATGGCAATACTAAGCTTGAGGATGCACATTCCAAAAAAAATGCTCATGCAGAACTACCTGTAGCTAGCTAATTGACTGAAGTACACTAGTTGTAAATGCACTGCATATTTATAATTTTTGATGCTGTACAGCCTAATTACTTTATATATGCTACTTTTAGCTATAAAATATGCCTTTTAAAAAGCCCTTAACCGTTCATATAAGGAGATTGAGTCCATAATCACTGTATCCATTTTTGCGTAAATCATATGCGAACCACCTTTTTTTGTCCAAAGTCCAAAACTATGATTGCTATCAAAATCGTAGCCACCCCCTACAGAACCAAGACAAATTAATGATATTATTCGTATTGATTGTGTTATAGCTAGCTATAAATAAATTCCCGACCCTCGTGGAACCTAGATTGCAGTTACTGACACCACTGACAACGAAAAGAAAATCGGTTGGTATCGAACTTACTAGAGGCGACTTATTATGTAATCTCGAATGGTGATTGTCCAGCAGCTGATGTATACAGCCAAGTCCTATTCTCCTTAATATTTTTGTAACAGTTCACAAAACATATACTAAACCTTAATAAACAAAAACACCAAGACCATTACTAGAAATTTATACAATCTTTAAACGATTTTAACGGGATTGAAAAAGAGTAGCGTCAGCCCCTGCGTTTCATTCCTAGGAAGAAGCGCTCATTGACACGCGCTTAAATTAAAAATCCTATAACGTGCATTGGGATCTGAAAAATTATATATAGTATTTCTTGCACTACGCGTCTCGATTAGACATTTTTTATTTTCCATATAATGAATATTAGCCCTAGTTTTATTTTTTATTTTTTAACTGGAGTGAAACGACGGTTAAATTGATGTTGAGAGTCTTAGCAGATCTTTATAATCATGCTTTTTTCAACTTTTAGGATATTGCCAAGAACTAAATGCCCGTGCCGTTCATTCTAGAATGAGAGTTGTAGTCGCTTGCGCTCGGGGATAGAGTACTCTATCCCCGGAGCTTCGCACTTAGTTTCCCTAATCCCTTGTACTATTTATTTCAGGACTTACGCAAAAATTGCTCTTATTACGTAAGTTCTCTATTTTTATGGATCACTTTTATAAGTCAAAATATAAGTTTTGCTTAAAATATTAAATAATGCTATAGTTTTATCTTATCGACAGAGCCGTCAGCAACTTTGCTTGTTCATTGTTACTAATTGATAATACCTCTCGTTGGCTTTCATGTGGAGAGCTTTGTAACTCCTTTATTGCTTGCAACACTGAGGAGTCAGGCATTGTAAAGGGTATAACTCAGGAATAATACTCATTCTTTTTGCTGCATCACCCATAAATCAGCCAGACGGTACCGTTCCTTCGGCATCAATAATCAGAGATTTTAAAATAGCTTAAAGCCCAGTATCTGTATACATTTTTCTCTCGTATTTCCAGAAGAATGACGAACTGTACTAGCTATTTTGAGCTACTTTCTAGATACAAATATTTGCATTCAATGTCAACATAAGAAAGTAAATATGTTTTA
>CAZZVG010000037.1:3358-13826 GCA_964657295.1 Iningainema sp.
TTTTAGAATTATGTAGCTAAAAATGTTAGTTTCGCTCGTCCTTCTGTATATACAGATATCAGGAAAGAATATATGGATATTTTAGTAGATAACTTGTTCATCAACTCGAACAATCAAGAAGATTCAGATCCCCAAGGGATTCCAGGATACTTGATTCGCAGTACAGCACGAGCTAATGTGGAAGATTGCCCAGATATCCAACGAGATAATAGCAAGCCAACCATTCAAACTGTGATCGATATCCTCTATGCAAAGAGTAAAAAGAACTCTCAAGATTCTCAAGATCTGGGGATGGTGATCGCTATTCATGGATACAATACAGGAAGTGCAGATATTGATTTAAACATAGAACTAAAGAGTGATGATGAGATCAAAGATGGTGTTTGGAAATACTGGTATCAAAAGCTTGGTAAATATATCAACAATGATCCTGTAATTTCTCGAAAGTCAGATCGCTTAGTTTTTCTAGGTTATCGCTGGCCCTCAGAAAGTCTTACAGGTAAAAATTTTAGCCCTTCCCTAAGTGCTTTACCCTTTTTACTCAATCGTCTGCTATGGGGAAGCTTGATTGTTGGACTCTTGTCTCTTTTCTTATTTTTTTGGTTATCTTCCCCACTGTTCATTTTTCCCATTATTCTCGGTACATTTGGATTCGCCCTTGTTTTCAGCCTGCTGATTCTGCGTGTCATCGTATATTTTCGGGATTCCTACCGAGCAACCAATTACGGTGTCAATGATCTGGTTGAATTCATTCGTCAGATAGATAAAGGATTGCTTCTATGTCGTATAAAGGATGAACAGTTTGATAAAGAGCTTGATGACAATCAACTGATAACCATTGCTCAAGATTACTGGACGCAACATCCGATTAAACTATCCTTCATTGCGCATAGTATGGGTGGACAGGTGACTACACAAGTTGTCCGAATTCTTTCCGATGTCTTTGAGCCTGATTCTATAGGAAACATTAATAACGAAAAAGCTGACAAAAATCCCTCTTCTCGAATTGGGCGCGTTTTTTGTTTAGGGCGTTTAATTCTTGTTTCTCCGGATATTCCCGTACTAACGATTACTTCTGGAAGATCGAACTTCCTACGCTCATCGTTGCGACGATTTGAAGAGGCTTATCTATTCAGTAACGAAGGGGATATGGCCCTCCGTCTTGCTTCTACGGCGGCTAATTACTTTTCCTTTCCTGCAAAAAGCCGAACGCAGGGGTATCGACTAGGTAATGTAACTGTCCGTCCTAAGGATCAACAGAGTAGTAAGGCTCAAAAGGGACAATCCCAAAGTCAGTATGGAATTGTCAACAGGAACGAGTTATGCCTGCCGTTACCTGAGAACAGTTCCTTACTCAATTACTTGGAAATTAGTGTCTTAAATCAAACACAAAACCAGGGATTAGATCCAGCCACTCAGGAAAAGCAGCACGAACAAGATGATCAGAAGATTGTTGGGGAAATGGTTGCGACACCAATTAAAGATCACGAATCGATCTCTGACTTGTTCACCTACTTTGATTGCACCGAGTACAAAGACTTCACAGATTATCCCCAAACACATCCAGGGGAACACTACGTCATGAGCTTAGACAAACAAACCTCGCCACTCACCTTCTGGGAGGATCTGCAACTGGGCTGGGCATATCTTGCTTATTCTACTGGAAAGCCCTTCGGTAGAAATGCACGGGATGTACACGGTGGCTACTTCTCGGGACAATTTAGTCAGCAATTAATGTATCGACTGGCATTTGTTGGCTTCCAGGAGTTTTTAGATTCTCTTCCGCCTCAACAAACAGTTCCCGACACGCTAAGTACCAATAAACCATTGCTCTCCCCAGATCAAGCAAAACGTCAGATGGCGCTAGATGAATTCTCCAGGATCATGGAACTCAAACAGATCCAGACAGTGTTATCGCCAGAACGTTACTTTGTTGATGTCATGGGGGAAGACCGTAAAGAAGTGCGAGAAAAAATCTTAAATAAATCATCCACCTGACTCATCTGAACATATCCTATAATATCAAATCCGGGTAAATGCACATAGTCTAAAAAACTCATAAGCATTGTCAGTTAAGGGTGAAGGTTTGTGGGATCTGCGTGCAATCAACCGGATTTCATCTGAGGCTGGAGGGTAGACTGTCATCGTGAAGGCGCGATCGCACTTGTTGCATCAAGTCATCAACCGGATTTGCTGCCCTTACCAATAGACCTGTCCGGAATATTATGTGATTTGCAAAAAAATGGTAGAACGGAATTTTAGCCGTCTACCTAAATGAAAAATCCACTTCATTAGATTCAACAATATCCGCACCGTACAAAACAATTACTGGGACTTACTTACGACCAGTTTGGAGACTTGTTAGCCCAAGCCGAGATGCATCATAAACGAATTCAATTTGAGATAGAACGTAATAAAATGCGTATAAATCAGAAAGGTGGAGGGCGTAAACCGAAGTTAGAGATAAATGTTGAAGTCTGTTTATGTTTATTTTATTTAAGACAAATGCCAACATTTTTAGGTTGATTGTTTAGTTGAGTCATCTTCCTGATCACGTTTAATTGGTGTTAGCGTTCCATCTGGGTGACGATGGTACAGTTGACCATCATGACCAACTTCGACTGTGGCTATTCCTTTCTTGTGCATTCGTTCAATTGCATCTCTCGCAGCTTGCTGGGCTAATGCTTCATGTTCAGTAGGAGTTAGCTCAAAATAACTTTTTTTGAAAAGATGTTCGTTATTATTAATGTTGTTCATGGCTGGAAGTTCTCGGTTTACAGATTCGTTCATGTATTTATTTTACCATCGAAAAGAAGAAGTCAGAATTCATTCATCAAAATACAATTAGTGGGAGCTTAAGCTCCCAAGTTACCCACTAGTTGCACAGAATTCTCAAGCTTAAGACATTTGCCGCCGCGCTTTATCAAGAAATGCAACGCGAGCTAGTTGGCGATCGCGTGCTCCGGCTGTTTTAATAAGCTATATGCCATCTCTGAACAATTACCAATTTTTTCAAGTAACAAGCATGCCGATATCAAAATTAGACAATTTGGCGTCTGTTATCTCAAACCGTACAGCCATCATCTTGGGGTACGAGTTTAACGAGAAAAATAGGCGCAGCAGTACTGGTATCGAGGGTAAAGGCAACATCAAAAACGCTGGAAATATTACCATACTGGTCCTGGGCGAACCGTAAGTACGAACTTTAAAGGTAATATAAATTGGATGCTACAAGAATTTTCCAGACAGCGGTATGACAAAATCCGAGAAGAAAGGGGTGCGAGGAGAATTTTCGCGGCGGGGATTTTTGAAGGGGGCGGCAATTGGTGCTGCGGCTGTCAGTAGTGAGAAGTTGTTAAAAGGTGAGAAAGCTGAAGCCAGCAGTGACGGCTTTTACCCGAAAACAAATACTCCACCGACGGAGTTTGATTTCACCCAACAATCCGGGGCGTTACAGCCAGATGGAATTGTGGATAGTGCCTGTCAGTTCTGCAATTCACTCTGTCGCTTGAAGGTGCATGTCAAAGACGGGAGAATTATCGATGTGTTGGGCGAACCGGACGATCCCGTACAGGCAGGAGGTTTGTGTGTCAAGGGACCAATGATGACTCAACTCGCTTACAACCGCTTCCGCTTGACGAGTCCGATGAAACGAGTCGCAGGAGAAAAGGGTTCACCAGATGCCAAATTTGAACCTATTTCCTGGGATGAGGCACTGACAACAATTGCTACTAAATTTCTGGCGTTACGGGATGCAGGAGAAGCAAGGGCGATCGCTAACAAAACCTCTGGTAGATTACCACGCGGTACAGGTTCCCTCGTAGAACGCTTCTTCACGCTTCTCGGTAGTCCCAACAACACGGATGTCGGTCCAGTATGTAATGATGCTGGGGGAAATGCTTTAGCGTGGACTTTTGGACTGGGCAACTTTACCAATGGCTATGGTTTGGATGGTGCCACAGGCAAAGAAGATTTGGGATCTGCCAAGTACTTTCTTTTCTTGGGAACCAACCAAGCAGAGACGCAACCAGTCACGTTTGCTTATTTGCTGAGAGGACGTGCCAAGACAAAAGCAAAACTGGTTGTCGTCGATCCCCGTTTAACCCCCACGGGCGCACAGGCAGATGAGTGGATTGCACCGAAGCCTCATACCGACCAAGCACTGATTTTAGCAATGCTGCATCACATCTTGACAAACAACCTACACGATGCGGCTTTTGTCAAGAAGTGGGTGTTAGGTTTTGACGAGTTGAAAGCCCATCTCCTCAAGTCTGGCTATACCGCAGAATGGGCAGAGAAAGTCACGGAAGTCCCAGCTAGTAAAATCAAACAAATCGCCGAGGAGTACGCAAGGGCAAAACCTGCGGCAATTTTTTGCAACGCAGGAATATCGCACCAGTTGAACGCCTTTGACATTTATCGAACTTTGGCATTCCTCGCCGCCGTTACTGGGAATATTGGTGTCAGTGGTGGGGGATGTAACTTCATGCACAACACTTGGCCTGGAGGCTTAAACCTGCCGCCTGTACAGGGAAAACTTCCCAAAACAGATTTAGCACTCCCAGTTGGCCCTGACTATTTTGCTGAGTCCATCCTGACAGAGAAACCTTACCGGTTAAAAGCGATCGTGACTGAGGGCAATCCCATCATCGCATCTGCAAACACTTTCAAAGTGAAAGCGGCATTTCGCCAATTAGACTTTTACGCCTACACCGGACTCTTCATGGAGGAGGCAGCTTACTACGCAGACATCATTCTCCCCGTGTGTAGCGGCTTTGAGATGGAAACCGTGTACATGCGGCGCGATGACCGGGCGATTCGCTGGCAGAAGCAGGTGATTCCTCGCCTAGGTGAGTCCAAACCAGATTGGGAAATATGGATCGATTTGGCACACGTAATGGCAAAATTAGATCAGCAAAATCACTCAGAGTATTGGACAGCAAATTTTCCCTTAGAATGGAAAGACTACCGTCAACTGTGGGCAACATTTGTCAAGCATACCCCCGGTATGGGCGGCATGACCCAAGAGCGTATGTCCAAGCGGGCAGAACCTTTGCGCTGGCCTTGTCCCTCACTGGATCATCCGGGTGTTAGTACTCTGTTCCTGGATCATCCCACTTGGTACAAAGCAGCAGAAGCACTCAATCCCAAGAACAAAGGCAAACGATTTCTGACGCCCAGTGGTAAAATAGAAATTTATACACTAAACTTACAGAAGAAATTAGCGCCAGCCGGACACAATGCATTGCCAGTGTTCTTCACCCATCCAGAAGTAACAGGCAGACATCCGACGATTGAATACACAGATGAATTTGTGCAGAATCCAGTCAATCCCCAAGCCTTAACCCGAAAAGTGAAACTGGGGGGAATGTCCTCCGAACATAAAGACTACCCGTTAATGGGAACCATCGGCAGACCAAGTGTCGTGCATTTTGCTGGTGTGACTCAGTGGACTTACACAGGTAAGCAGATGAACGGTATTCGCCAGATTCAGATTCACCCCAAAGCTGCAGCATTGGCAGGAATTAAAAATGGGGATGCCATTGCTGTTGAAAGTCCTAGAGGTGCGATTACAGGTACAGCACTTTTGTGGGAGGGAATCCGCGAGGACACCATTTTTGTCCCCAATACTTTTGGCCCATTGCAGAAAATGGCCGAAGAACTTGGCACACCTTACTATGAACCTGCTAATATATTGCTTGACGATCGCTTTTACGATAACCTTTCCGGACAGCAGGCTTATAAGTGCTTTGCTTGTCGAGTTAAGAAAGTGTAGCGGCTATTGCAATACACCAGCCTGATCTAAATGTTAAGCTTTCAAAACCTGTTCGGTCGTTAATACTAGTTCTGGAAAGGTTCGCGACACAATCCGATCGCTATGCTGGTAAGCTGTATACTGATAAACTCCATTCTCATCAAGTAAGTAAACAAAGACCGTTGGCACTTTCGGATTCCCCAGATATTTACGACTGCCTAATGCCAGATAATCAACGGACACTTGCTTCAAGCCGGGAAACCCTTTCGCCAGTCGCCTAGGTCGGGCTAACCCTCCTACAGCGCTGGCTCACCAACGCAGTGTCCTCAACAATCCAGTATTCAGAAATACCCATGCGTTGATACTCATCCAGCTTATCGATATAGTCGTCTTCCCAATTCGTTGAGACAATCTCTACAGCTAGTTGCAGTGGTTCAAGCAGCACTGAGTAGGCGGAACGGTTTGCTTCCCAGATTGTACGCTTTACTACACTCACATCTGGGTAGCGACCTTGTTGTTGACCATCTTTAGTCAAGGTTCCAATCATGATTTTATCTGAGACGCGGTAGTTTAAACTGAGCCTTTCAACTTCTTTGTCAAACTGTCTCCTAATAAAATCTGCCACATCCTCGTGTTGTCTCGTTGCTAGGATCTTCACAATTTCTCCATTTACAAGTTCATACCGACCATCTTCGTCAGGTAACTGTTCGACAAACTGCTTAAGAGTCAGCTTTTGGCTGGTTTTCACTATTATCTTCCAAAACTCAGCACTCTATTGTAGCGTTTTTGAAACCAGATAGCTCCGATATTAGTCAGCAAACAGGAAATTGCCAGCCACAGCAATATATAAGTGGGAGGCATCACTACACCTATCGAGAACCAGGTATAGACGTGCGATATCATCACTAAGGCAAAAATGCCAGCAATTCCCGCTATTTTCCACACTTGATGCGATGGGCGATTTAGTACAGCAAAAATGATGGTCAAGGATGTAGCGATTATGTTTGCTGGCACGAGAAATGCACAAATACTGACGCAGTTAGCGCGGGAGAAATCAGCTAGGGTTTGAAAATCGAGCATCACTTATTGGTGTAGATTTGCAACGCTTTATAGTTTCGCCTAATTTCTAGAGAACAGCTAGTGAATGTTGCATTTATTGACATTTCCACGCTCTGCGCTTACTACAGAATAAATTAAGAAAGATTGTATATTTGCTAGCCAATTTTGCTATTAAAAAAGTGTTAAGAGACACGCTGCTTTGTTATGTTCGTACATAGGCTGAAAGTATATAAAATATCCTCACACGGCTGAAAATGACTGTAATTACACTAATATATCTAGCGCAAAACTCCAGCCATGATGAATGCGATCGCTTCAGTCGTATGTTTTTCTAACATCTCGGGATCGTTCATAGATTGTACTTGAAAGAAATGCTGTAAATTGCCTTGAGCAACGAAATAAAAGACACAGGTGGCTAAAATATTCACAGCCGTATGTTGTGGATTCAGTGGACGAAAGACACAAGCCTCTACACCGCGTTTTAAAATACACGCGAGTTCCTCATACACTAGCTGTCCAACCTCTAGTTCTTGATAATATTTCCCCTGATTTTGGATCGCTTCCAAAGCCAAGACAGCATGAATCTGGGGGTGGCTAGATGCGGTTTGTAACACCTGTTGTATAAAGCGTCGCAGCCCTTGTTCGGGTGAGATGTCAGCAAATTCCTGCTGTCCCAAAGTTTCCAAGCTACTAAATAGAGTATTCAAAACGGCACGATACAGTCCTTCTTTGGTTTTGAAGTAGTAGTGGATCATCGCTTTAGTCACCTGTGCCCGTTGGGCGATCGCTTCGGTACTGGTGGCTTCTAACCCATGTTGAGAAAATTCCTCTACCGCAGCAGCAAGAATTTCTCTCTTTACCTCATCCGGGTGGCGATCGGATTTGGGCGGACGACCAATTTTAGAAGGGATTGCAGGCATTGACAGGTACAAACAGTTAGATTATAAATTAACTATGAAGTTAATTTAGGAAGCGCGAGCAATATTAACTATGACACAGATTTTTCCCTTGTGGGCAATGCCTACCAGTCACAGGTTATATCACGTTCGCTTAATTACTTATAGATAAAAGATAGGCTCGTAGTTGCGCTTTAGCGCTCAAAATAGTCATGAGCGCTAAAGCGCAACTACAAACTTGATTATAAGCGTTCAACCGAACTTGATATTAAGAGGATATTGGTCGTTATTTTAGGAGTTTTATATGACACAGATCTCATCAATTCCCGCAAAAAGGAAAAAGCTGACTGGATTGCCTAAAGATTCCTTGATCTCAATTCATGTTGCCACAGGTGCAATCTGGTTTGGAGTGGCACTGGCGATGGTTCTGATGGTGATCGCCAACCAGAAAACTACCAACGGCGATGAACTCTATGCAGTCAACGCAATGGTGAAGATGCTAGATGATTTTGTTGTGATTCCGATGGCGATTGCATCTGTCCTTACAGGGACATTACTCTGCTGGTTAACCGTTTGGGGATTTTTCAAGTTCTACTGGGTGATCACCAAGTGGATTGCAACAACTGTATTGATTATTTTTGGGACATTCTGGCTTGGCCCCTGGACAAATTCCATGACAGCAATTTCAGATAGCGAAAGACTCAAAGCTTTAACCAATCCCTTGTTTATGTTTGATGTTCACGGGATCATTGTGGGTGCTGTCATTCAGCTAATTTGCCTGTTTGCCATTATCGCTATTTCCATCATCAAGCCTTGGGGTAGACGCGAGTTACCAAAGGTCAATTAAGTTTATGCTATTTTCTGATAGAATCGCATACCTTTAAATTCCATAAATTTTGTTATTAATTATTCGTTATTTGTGACTATTTGTTATGCTGAGTAATTACCCCACTTGATAAATTATAGGACGATATTTAGGTTGGGGAATAGGCTTACCTTCTACAGTTGCTGCTTCTAGCCAAGCAGCTTTAGCAATCATTACTTCACCTAGCGCTGCTTCCGGAGTTGCACCCCAAGCAGAACAAAATTTTAAATCAGGAATGTCAGCAATGTAACCTTCATTTTCTTCGCTGTAGAAAATATTAATATGATAATCTTTCATGCTTCATCCTCCAAAGTCAGATTGTACTGCTCTACTATAAACAAGAATTGGCGGACTTGGTACGGTACTGCTTTACCACTTCTATTTTGAATGTTAATAATTTCTGGCAAATCAGGATGATTAAATATATGATGACTACCATTGATACGTGACAAACTAAAACCAAAGGCTTCAATCAGTATCACCAGATCATTAAATTGGATATTTTTTGAGCCTGACAGAACTTTTTCTAGCAGCTTGCGTTTTTTCATCAGCAATAAGTTTTAACTAATGATGGGTATCCAATCTACCAACTAATTACTCAACTATTTTATACCTTTGTGTCCTTCGCGTCTTGCCTTCGGCACGCCTGACGGCGAACGTGGTTCATTAAATATCCTAACTTCTTACTTCTGGAACAGCTTTAACTTGAATTGGATTTGGTTTATCAACCCTTTCTCATCAATGCCTCTTGCGAGATTGCCTGCGTGCCTTTTCTTAACAATAAATTTTCACACCAACCTACTTATCGGATGAATTCACTGCTAGGTGAATGAGTGGGTATTTAGGACTTTAGTCTTACTCTGCTTAAGTACTCTTAGCGCCTAATACGGACTTACCAAAATTAATGTAATAGACTAGTACCGCTACGACGCGGAAATAAAAATTTAAAAAGCTGGGATTATAGGCGATAAGTAATTCCAAATTGTAGTTTTATTTCCGCGCCTGCTGTACTAGTAAGTTCTTAATTTGCAGTTCCTCAAAAGCAAAATTCATATTTTAGAAACTCTTCTAAATATCATTTGAATGTTGCTGGTGTGCTTCTGGTGATTTTGAAACGACACTGCCTTTCACTTGAGGGAGTATACACAAAGTCAATACGGTAGCTACTAAGAAGCTGGTAAGGACAGGAATAATTTCAACGGCTCTCTTCATTTTCATTTCTTTTACCTCAAAATAATCAGTACTATTAGTTATGGAACTGTCCGCCAGCGCTGCAACTCTCCGGGAAATTCTTGTTCTATTTCGGTTTCAAATTTTCCTTCCCAGAGTCCGTGGCTGATTTCTCTTAAACCATCTTGCAAGTCTAACTTTACATTAGGATGTTGTTTTAGGATGATTTCTGCTGTTTCTTTAGGGCGCAGCATTGGGCTACTTACAGCATAATCAATCGCTACGTCTTGGAGAAATTCGCTTGCTTTTTGCGACTGTTGTCTACCGTTGTCATTGAGAGGGACATCAATTTGCCCTTGAAACCTGGTTTGGCGATTCCAGTCAGTTTCACCGTGACGCACTAATAATAACCGTATTCCTTGATGATCCGGTCGCAATGAGGGTAGACTTTCCCCAGTGTGTTGTGTCTGATTTAAGGATTCTAGCTGAACTGGTTCCCCCAAGCCTCCAGCAAAATTTAGTACGCTGATGCCACAGTTAGATTGCTGTATTGAATGGTAGCGACTTGCAGGGATGCCCAAGGCTGTGCTAATCAGGGCGCGATTAATGCCGTTATGTCCCACTATGAGAATAGTTTCGCCTTGATGTTGGGACAAAGTTTCTTGCCAAAAGTGCCGCGCTTGTTCGTATAAAGCAAGAACAGGAAAATGTTCTCTTGTCCCT
>CAZZVG010000038.1:0-13656 GCA_964657295.1 Iningainema sp.
GATCGCCTTGGGACTAGCAGATGCTTTCCCCCAAGCACACATCCACGCTGTTGATTCTAGTCCCCAAGCTCTGGCGATCGCCATGAAAAACGCCCATAATTCTGGTTTAGGAGAGCGCATCCAATTTCACCAAGGTTCTTGGTGGGAACCACTGGAATTCCTCACTGGACAGTTCAGTGGTATGGTGTCTAACCCACCTTATATACCCACTAGTATCTTACCTACTTTACAATCAGAAGTGATTAACCACGAACCACATCTAGCGTTAGATGGTGGTGATGACGGCTTAGAGAGCATTCGCCATTTGATCGAAGTTTCCCCCACTTATTTACAAACAGGTGGGGTATGGCTCATCGAGATGATGGCCGGACAAGCAAATGCAGTGCGAGAAATGTTGCAACAAGGAAATTATCGCCACATTCAAATTCACGCCGACTTAGCAGGCATCGAACGTTTTGCTCTTGCTTACAAAAGTTAAGAGGCGTAGGGGCAGGTTTTATCCGAATCAATAGACATATTTAATATTGATAGGTAAAACCTGCCCGTACAGTTATAATTTTAATTCCTAACTCTTCAATTGGTAAAAATGGTGCAAGTTTCTCTAGGCTCTCTTGTTGCTGGTGCTAAAGCTGGCAAATTAGTCAGCTTTCCGACAGACACTGTTCCCGCGCTTGCAGTTTTGCCAGAACGAGGAGAGTTAATCTTTGCGGCAAAGCAGCGTAGTTACGAGAAACCTTTAATATTAATGGCGGCGCGTGCCTCTCAACTCTGGTCATACGTTACAGGTAACGAGTATGAGTATAACATTTGGCAGAAAATTGCTGATAGGTACTGGCCCGGAGCACTAACTTTAGTATTACCAGCATCAGCACAGGTACCAAAAGCATTATTTGGAATAATACCAGCAACTGAACCAAGAACCGTTGGGATACGAGTCCCTGATTGTGCGATCGCCCAAACCATTTTAGAACAAACAAGTCCTCTTGCCACCAGTAGCGCTAATTTGTCAGGTCAACCGCCGTTACAAACCATGTCAGAAATTGAAGCACAGTTCCCCAACGTTCTGACATTAGTAACAGAATCCATCGAAGAAATACAAGAAAATAGTCAACCTTCCACCGTTGCCAAATGGACTGGGAAAAATTGGCAGATTTTGCGGCAAGGCGCAGTATTACTCGACTAATTCAAAATTAATCGGATGTTGACAGCCGCCAAGGAAATCTGTATCTTCAAAGTATATACCTTAGACACGGTTTCCAAACGTATCGGAGATTTGAAGATGACAGCAGTTGTTGCTAAATGGGGAAACAGTTTAGCTATTCGGATTCCCAGAGCGGTAGCTGAACAAGCACAAGTAACCGAAGGAACAGGTATAACTTTTAGTGTGGAAGGTAACAGTATTGTAATCACACCGCAAAAAAGAAAAAAATATACGCTTGATGAGTTGCTCTCAGGTATGACTCCTGAGAAATTTCATCCGGAATTTGAAGCTGGGAATGCTGTGGGGAATGAAGATTGGTAGTTAATCCGTACTTTCCCGACAGAGGAGATATTATCAAATTAGAATTTGGAGATGCACAGCAATTTACCGCTGATTCAATCAAGCGTGCATTTGCCCTTCAAGCGTCAGGAATGTCATTTGATGATATTGCTAAAACATTAAACAATGAACTACAACAACTTGGGCGTGAGCAAATTGGCTACCGCCCTGTTTTTGTTATATCTCCAATTAAATACAATCGAATGGCTTCTTTGGTTTTAGCCTGCCCCATAACTAGCAATCCAAAAGGGCTTAGTTTTGAAGTTCCTCTTGTTGAGGGAATGCAAACAAAAGGAGTTGTGTTAGCCGATCAAATTAAAACACTAGAAAAGTAAAATTTGTTGAAAGTGTTGCACAAGATTTAATAGAAGAAGTACAGGCAAAGCTAGAAACATTAATTTTGTAAAACAATTTTATTTATAGCGGTTTGCATTTGAGTGAGGTACACTGACTGGCAGTAAATGAAAGCTTATTCACTGCCTTGGTACTCATTTCTGGCATATTGGGAAATGAACATCTGAGTTTTTTCCAAATGAAATTTTGATGATCGATGATTCCTTGGTAGTACAAGCCGTCGGATTCATCTGTCGAATAAATCTAAAATCCAAAATCTAAAATCGAATGACTTTAGTAAATTTCCCAAATCATAAAAAAGCCAAAGCCCTCAAACCAGGTAGCCGTCGCCCCGCCAAAGAACTGTGTAGCGAGTGCGGACTGTGTGATACATACTACGTTCACTATGTCAAGGAAGCTTGCGCTTTTATCAATCAGCAAATAGACAAACTTGAACAACAGACGCATAACCGCTCCCGCAATCTGGACAACCCCGACGAACTCTACTTTGGTGTTCAACAAGACATGATGGCAGCACGGAAAACAGAACCAATTGCTGGCGCTCAATGGACAGGAATTGTGAGTACTATTGCCATAGAAATGCTCAATCGCGGTATTGTCGAAGGTGTCGTCTGCGTACAAAATACTCAAGAAGACCGCTTTCAACCTCTACCTATCATCGCCCGAACCCCAGAAGAAATACTAGCAGCACGTGTCAACAAACCAACACTATCACCCAACCTATCAATTTTAGAACAAGTAGAAAAATCAGGGATGAAGCGGCTGTTGGTGATCGGTGTGGGATGTCAAATTCAAGCATTACGAGCCGTAGAAAAACAATTAGGCTTAGAAAAAATCTACGTGTTAGGAACACCCTGTGTAGATAACGTCACACGTGCCGGATTGCAAAAATTCTTAGAAACAACTAGCCGTTCACCTAACACAGTAGTGCATTATGAGTTCATGCAAGACTTCCGAGTTCACTTCAAACATGAGGATGGTTCCACAGAAACTGTGCCTTTCTTTGGACTGAAAACCAACAAATTGAAAGATGTTTTTGCTCCTTCATGCATGAGTTGCTTTGACTATGTGAATTCTCTAGCCGATTTAGTCGTCGGCTACATGGGGGCACCCTTTGGTTGGCAATGGATTGTGGTCAGAAATGACTTAGGCAGGGAAATGCTAGAATTGGTACAAGACCAACTAGAAACACAGCCCGTAATGTCAAAGGGCGATCGCAAAGCTGCGGTCCAACAAAGCATCCCTGCTTACGACAAAGGTGTCACTCTCCCAATGTGGGCAGCAAAACTCATGGGGGTAGTGATTGAAAAAATCGGTCCCAAAGGCTTAGAATACGCTCGTTTCTCGATAGATTCTCACTTTACTCGCAATTACTTGTACATAAAGCGGAATTACGCGGAGAAATTAGAGGCGCACGTTCCAGAATTTGCTAAGCGGATCGTTGGGCAATATAAGTTGCCGGAATAATGCCTCACGCAAAGGCGAGCCAGTGCGTTGGGCGGCTCTGCCGACTTGAAGCAACTGGTGTCGCAAAGGCGCAAAAAGAGACTGTCTTTGCGGCTTGGCGGATGCCAGTCACCTGGGCGTGGGAAACCCCGAAGTTTGCCCGGAGGGAGACCAACGCCAGTCGCCTTCGGAGGGAAACCCTCCTACAGCGCTGGCTCCTCCTTGCAACTTCTCTCCGCTTGCAGTGCTGGCTCGTCTTTGCGTGAGCTTTTATACCATTAAAAACAATGTTTACTAGTGATAGCTACTGGCTGTATACGTAACAAAAAGTACTTTTATGATACATATTTACACTGGTCCTAGGGCGTTAATTGCAGCTTCGAGGGCGATCGCTACATGAGTCCAATGAGTTCCCCCTTGGCAATAAACGACATATGGCTCCCGCATCGGACCATCAGCAGAAAACTCTAAAGTACTGCCTTCAATAAACGTCCCTCCAGCCATAACCACACGGCTTTCGTACCCTGGCATTTCGGCAGGTTCAGGGTCGAGGTAGGAACCGATGGGAGAATGCTGTTGGATCGCCTTACAGAAGGCAATCAGCTTTTCAGCAGAACCGAGTTTAATCGCCTGAATGACATCTCGACGGGGGGCAAATGGTTCTGGATTCACTGGATAACCAAGCTTGTCAAATACATAACCAGTAAGGTGCGTGCCTTTCTTCGCCTCCCCTACCATCTGTGGGGCGAGAAATAGTCCTTGGAAGAGTAGGCGATTTTGGTCAAAAGTTGCACCTCCATAACTACCGATTCCGGGGGCAGTGAGGCGACAGGCGGCGGCTTCTACTAAGTCCGCACGACCGGCAATATAACCGCCGGCGTTGACAATAGTCCCACCAGGGTTTTTAATTAAAGACCCTGCCATAAGATCGGCTCCAATATGGGTAGGTTCTTGAGTTTCAATGAATTCGCCGTAGCAGTTATCAACAAAGCAAACGGTGTTGGGGTTTTGCTGTTTAACGACATGGACGATTTTTTGAATTTCGGCAATAGATAAACTAGGACGCCAAGAATAGCCGCAGGAACGCTGTATTAATACTAAACGAGTGTTTTTCTTCACCGCATGGCTTAAAGCTTGCCAATCTAGGGTTCCTTCTGCGTTAAGATCCAATTGTCGGTAGTTAATGCCAAACTCGCTTAATGAGCCTTGACCTTGACCCCGCAAACCAATCACCTCTTCGAGGGTATCGTAAGGAGCACCTGCCACTGCTAGCATTTCATCACCAGGACGGAGGACACCAAATAATGCACATGCGATCGCGTGGGTTCCGGAAACAAACTGTACCCTCACTACCGCCGCCTCAGCGCCCATGATTTGGGCGAACACTTTATCTAAAGTTTCTCGTCCTAGATCATCATGACCGTATCCTGTGACACCAGCAAAATGGTGTGCGCCGACTTTATGATCGCGAAAGGCTTCTAGCACTCTTTTAAGATTTTGCTTGACCTGAGTGTCAATTCCAGAAAAAATTTGTATCAGTGCCTTTTGTGCTTCAAGCAGCTGTTCGGAGCTGTTCATTAGTTCCTCATTCGTAGAAAATTAGATTGGCGGATTTTCTGATCCCGCTTTTTTAGGCTTAACAATTCCTATTCGGATTACTGCATGACAATTGCTACATCAACCAAACATCAAATCAACTGGGTGAATACTTTATTCTTCGCCTTTTTGCATATCGGCGCTTTATTTGCCCTACTTCCAAGTAACTTTAGCTGGAAGGCAGTAGGCGTGGCTTTGTTACTTTATTGGATCAGTGGTGGCTTAGGGATTACTTTAGGATTTCACCGTCTTGTCACTCATCGCAGTTTTCAAGCTCCCAATTTGCTGGAGTATTTCCTGGTGTTTTGCGGGACGCTGGCTTGTCAAGGGGGCCCTATCGAGTGGATAGGGACACACCGCATACATCATTTACACTCGGATCAAACTGAAGATCCACATGATTCCAATCAAGGCTTCTGGTGGAGCCACATTGGTTGGTTGATTTTTCAGAAACCAGATGGATTAGACCTTCCTCGCTTCACTAAAGACATTGCAGACGATCCAGTGTATCAGTTTTTGGATAAAAATATGATTTTCATCCAAGTGGCCTTGGGTTTGTTACTTTTGCTCTTGGGTGGGTGGCCTTTTGTGATTTGGGGGATTTTTGTTCGTACTGTCTTTGTCTACCACTGTACTTGGTTGGTCAACAGTGCTACTCACAAATTCGGCTATCGCAGCTACGATTCTGGGGATAATTCGACTAACTGCTGGTGGGTTGCTTTACTTGTGTTTGGTGAAGGCTGGCACAATAACCACCACGCTTATCAATATTCAGCCCGTCACGGACTGGAATGGTGGGAAATAGACTTAACTTGGATGACAATTCAATTGCTGCAAACACTTGGACTAGCTAAAAATGTGAAGCTGGCAGAGAAAAGCAGTCATTAAGGAGTCAGAATTCAGAACTTAGAAGTCAGCTTGGGACTCCACGCTTAAAGCCAGGGGTTTCAAAAAGGAAAAATTTTATAACATTACATTTGTGTTAAAAACGTTCTGCTGTCTTACCAAGAAAGGCAGAGGGCAGCTATGTAAGAAGTTTCTATTGATACTTCTGTTGTGGGTATAAAGCCCTCTGAAAAAAAAGAACAAACAGGACGCGTAGCGCTCTTGTATAAAGCGTCCTCAACTAATTTCTACGTTTTTAAGCGTGGGAACATAGCTGCCTCCTGCCTCGAGCATCGCTGCCTTCTGAACAAAATTCATTTGCACTCCCAGCACAACACCCTCTTGGATTGTGTTTCCAGACTTCTAAATTAACTTCATTAGTAGTTTTAGCTTCCTCCTTGGACAACTTGCTTGTCTGACAACCAGGCATCAATTACAGGTGCTCTTAAGTGGAATAGGCTGCTATAATTCAAAACGCTAACGTTTCAGAACTTGGCAACAAGTCACTACAAAGGTGATTAGGTAGGAGAATTGGTTTTGTCTCAGGTATTCATGAATACATCAACAATAAACACTCAGAAGCCAGTTTATGACTTTAGTCATTCAGACCTAAAGTTAAAAGATATTATCAAAACTCTGCCCAAAGAATGTTTTCAGCAGAACCCTTACAAAGCTTGGACAACTGTGCTGAGCAATGTTTTAATGGTTGGTTTGGGCTACTTAAGTCTGATATTTGCTCCTTGGTTCCTCTTGCCTGCCGCTTGGATTTTTACTGGCACTGCTTTGACGGGTTTTTTTGTCATTGGGCATGACTGCGGACATCGTTCATTTGCCAAACGTCGTTGGGTAAACGATATAGTTGGGCATCTAATGATGATGCCTTTGATTTACCCGTTCCACAGTTGGCGTATTCAACACAATTATCACCATACTCACACCAACAAGTTGGAAGAAGACAACGCTTGGCATCCCATTAGAACAGAAGTGTTTGAAAGCTGGGGAAAAGTTGCGCGTTTGGGTTTTGAAGGTTTCATGCGAAACCGATTGTGGTGGGTAGGTTCAATTCTGCACTGGGCAGTTAAGCATTTTGATTGGAGAACATTTCGCGAAAAAGATCAATCCAGTGTCAAGCTCTCTGTGGCTGTCGTTGTGCTTTTTGCTGTGATCGCTTTTCCAACTCTCATCGCCACAACCGGTATCTGGGGATTTGTGAAATTTTGGCTCATCCCTTGGCTGGTGTACCATTTTTGGATGAGTACCTTTACGATAGTTCACCATACTGCTCCAGACGTTCCCTTTGTCGTCGAATCTGAGTGGAATGCGGCGATCGCCCAACTTTCTGGGACTGTTCATTGTGATTACCCGCGCTGGGTAGAATTCCTTTGCCACGATATTAGTGTCCACGTTCCCCACCACATTTCCACTGCCATTCCTTATTACAATTTGCGGTTGGCTTATCGCAGCCTGCAAGAAAATTGGGGGCCTTATTTACATGATGAGTGTCGGTTTTCTTTGTCTTTAATGAAGCGGATTACAGATCAGTGCCACCTGTATGTTACAGATAATGGCTATCAGTCGTTTAATGACTATTACGTTAAACGGTAGGTAATGGGTAATAGGTAATCAGGAAGAAATTATTTCATTCCTAATTACCTATTCCCAATTCTCTATAGTGCAGCGCTTTCCTGAGGCATCGTACCCATGAGTTTTAACCAACGGTAATTAGAAGCCAGTGCTGCTCCCAAAGTTTCATACACATTGTATTTGACGCCATATTCCTGACAAACTTCTGCCAAAATAGGAGCTATTTTTGGATAGTGGATATGACAAACATGAGGGAATAAATGATGCACAACTTGATAGTTAAGCCCACCAACATACCAGTTTAAAAAGGCGTTCTTTGGAGCGAAATCAACTGTTGTCTTCACTTGCACAATTGCCCAATCATCTTCTATCTGGTTTGATTCCGGATTCGGTTGAATGAATTCTGCTGTATCCATAACATGGGCAAGCATGAACACATTACAAATCAGAAATCCGTAGGTCATGTAAGTAATGCAAAGTCCGGCAATTAATTGCCAGGGACTATATCCAGCTGCAATTGGAACTCCTATAAACAGTCCCAACCAAACTAGTTTACCAGCTAACAGGGTGAAAATTTCCTGTTTGGATACAGGAACGACATGCTCGTGGTATTTACGCTTAAATAATATCTGAGAGACATCAGAAACCGACCAGTAAAACGGAATGATGGTATAAATAAACCAAATGAAAATATGTTGAAATTTATGATACCATTCTTGTTTCATGAAGGGAGACATCCGCACCAATCCATCTCCATGTATTTCGACATCATGGTCTAATATATTGGTATAAGTATGATGTAGGAAATTATGGCGAAACCTCCACAGATAACTTGATACGCCAATGACATCATAGGTTAAACCAAGGATATAATTCACCCATTTTTTACTAGAGTAACCGCCATGATTCGCATCATGTCCTACACTAAAGCCTACACCAGCAAGACCTAATCCTAGAAGGATGCAGCCAAGTACTTTCATCCATATTATCGGCGGGCCAAAAATTGTAAATGTCCAAGCGGCAATCACCCATCCTAAGATTGTTGCAGTTTTAAGATACATTGCAAAATTATCTCGGGGAGAAATTTTCTCAGTTTGAAAATAAGCGTCAACTCGTTTGTTCAGTTCTTTTCTAAAACCAACTGTTTTGGCAAAAGTGACTCTTGTTAGTGTCTGTGTCATGAAAACTGCTTGTTCAAATAGGATATGAGTTGATTTGGGCAAGTCCCAGTCTGTCAACGCAAACCCTATTCTACTTGATTACTCGATCTATTTTTAACCGCTTTTGGTGATCATGTCCGGCAAATCCACAAGAGGACAATTACGTAAACTTATATACGCGTCAAACCGGGAATATTTGTGCGTAAGTTGATGGTAATATCAGGTTCCTAAAATCGTCCATTTCCCTGAACAATATGCTTAACGGTAGTCAGGCTTTCTAAACTAATCAAACCGCGTCGATGACCTTTTTGGTTAGACATTCCTAAAAATACAGAGTCGCCTCGTGATGGATTGCGAGAAAAACGCGGAGAAGCGTTGATGTAGCTTGAGGCACTGTTCACACCCAAGGCAAACTGCCGACTTTCTTGGTAAGATTCAGTGACAATGCAGTCAGCATGACCACTACTATGTTGGTTAATCCAGGAGATCGCTGCCTCTAAGCTATCCACCAGCTTAAAAGCGACTGTACGGGTAAGGTAGGCGCTTCCCCATTCTCCATACTGAACGAGTTGCAACTGAGGAAATGCTTCTACAAGTTCTTCTTCCCCTCTAATTTCAAAGCCTTTTTCCTTTAGACTATTCCAGAGAACTGACAGGGAGGATGGTAATGACTGCCTGTGAATTAGTACTTTCTCAATAGCATTCACAGGATCTGGTTCACTCTGATGACTATCCATAATCACCCAACGTACCATCTCCAAGCTAGCATTCGGCGACCAGTAAAGGTAACAGTTGCCAATACTCGATTTTAGAACTGGAGCAGTTGCCTGACGCACAACCTGTTGTATCAAGCTGGAACGTCCGTAGGGTATGACTAAATTTAGGTAATTATCTTGCGTGACTAAATCTCGAATTGAAGTTCCCTGTTCTGCTATTAATAACTCTATACTACCTGTAGGTAACCCCACATGATCAATAGCTCCTTGGAGTGCGTTGCCGATCGCCACATTAGAATGGCTCCCTTCTGTACCGCCTTTAAGAATGATACTATTGCCAGTTTTAATACATAAACCTGCTGCGAGTGCCGCTAAATCTGGAAACGCCTCATAAATAAATGCAATAACTCCCAACGGTGTTAACTGCGAGTAAGTTTGAGAGTCTTCGAGTTGATAGTCAGCGTTTCTAACTCTTCTTAGAGGATCTGATAATTCTGCCAACTTTTTGAGAATATCGACTGTTGCCTCTAAGCGTTGTGGAGTGAGTTTTAACCAATCCAAAACTAATTCTGGCACTGCCATTTCCCGACTGGCTTCTAAATCCAGAGTATTGGCTTCCAAAATATCATCAAAGGAATCTTGAAGTGCTTGTGCCATTGCCAACACAGCACGACTGCGCTCTACACCCTTTGTACTCCCCAACTTTAGGGAAGCCTGATAAGCGCGTTTGGCGCTGGCAATTGGTTGGGAGGAATCATCAAAAACATCCACTATTTGCCTCATCACCGTCTGTAGGTAAGCCAGACCATTAGTGCTGGCAGGATAGCCAACATGACTGCTAATATTGCCCAAGCGAACGTGTTGGAGCTACTTGCTTTCAGCGCTAATGGTAACCATATAATCACTAGCACGAAAAGAATGCCTAGCGCTACTGGTAAATAACTTTCGCCCAACCGAGGACGGACAACTTGCCAAGTATTTCCCATCCACCGCCAAGCTCGCTTGTAGGGATATGTAGTGGAAAGCTGCTCTAGGACATGTCCGTTATCTTCAACGACGAATATTTGCTGACAGCGATCGCAACCAAATGCGTCTGTCAGGATAATCGGAATTAGCTGTCCCCGCCGACGACAAGGACACGGATATTCCTGATTGAAATCTATTTTTTCGACTTTTTTAGGTTGCACAAGCGATCTTATAACTTGAGCGAATTCGTTGACATTTTATTAATAACACCTTCCCTGAATCAATGCCCCTGAAGCTAGCTCTCCTCCATTAAATTTTCGCAATCAACATCATTCTTTTCCCCAGTCATATTTTGACTTCATTCCCAGGCCAAACAATGTTGTTCATTGAAAAATTTTGGAATCTACCAGCTATTCCTATTTTAGGGTATTACACCACACATCAAATAACCATCTATACTTAAATTTTTATAAATAATTTATTTTTCTTTATTTACCAGACATCTCCGGAAATGATCTATAGATTGCATCCTCTTTTAATGCCTAATATTATCAATAGTATCACATTCCTAATTTCAAACGTAGAGAGTTACAAGTTATTCGCTTTCCTCAACCAGGACTGACTCACCTGAGGTACTGAAGCATGGTTATTCGCTAGCTTGTTAGCCAGTCAACATTTGTTGATACATTTGTTTTTTGCGCCAACCTACTTAAGTAATTTCTAACTCCCCAAACTTAGGACTCCACCATCCTTTCTGCGTGTTAAAATAAGCAACTTCCTTATGCTTCAGGTCATTCCGGGACTGAGGGTTGGAACACCGGAGCAAGATCTTACTCTGTCCGTCTTTCATATAACTGTACTCTTCCAGAGGCTTCTTACACACCGGACAGGAATGAGTCGTGATCTTAGCTGGTTTTTGGGGATTTGCACTTACCAAAGCTTGAGATCGAGGTTGTTCCCAAATTTTACTGCGATCGCTCCAAAAGAGGACGACATTTTCACATCCACTCACACATTTGAGAAAGAATTTCTTTTTAACTTTACTGCTAGGAATTTTCGCCAGGGATTTTTGGCACTGAGGGCAACGAGTTCTAGAAGTCTCAAATTTGCGCTCAACCACAACAGAAGAGGATTTCGTGTTTGATGTGACGACAGTTTTTGCTTTTGCCAACGCAGGCGCGAAGTAATTCTGGTTCCACGCAGTGAGGTAGTGCTGCCAAGACTGTTTTCCCTCAGCAATTGCGTCCAGCTCATTCTCCATCTTAGCAGTAAATTCTGTTGCTAGCAGATCGGGTAAAGCCTTGAGCAAAAAAGCATCCACCTCCAAACCCAAGGCTGACGGCTGTAGGTTTTCTTTAGTCAACTGGACATAACCTCGTTTTTTTAAGGTAGAAATAGTAGGAGAATAGGTACTTGGACGACCGATTCCCTTGCGTTCCATCAGTTGTACGAGTTTTGGTTCGCTGTAGCGGGGGGGTGGCTGCGTCTGTTTCTGCTCATCACCTGCATTGTCCAAAGTCAGCGTTTGCCCTTGTTGCACGTTTGGCAGAACACTATCCTTACTTAGATTAGACCAATACCGGGCGTAACCGAGGAACTCAACCACTTGTCCTCTTGCCTGCCATAAGATCGATCCTGACTGAGTGACAATCCGAGTTTTTCGGAGTCGGGCAGAACAACATTGAGATGCGATCGCCCGTTTCCAAATTATGACATATAAGTTGAACTCCATGGCGTCAAGTTCCACTCGCAACTGAGTTGAAGGACGAAACACATCTGTCGGACGGATTGCTTCGTGAGCTTCTTGAGCCGTTTTGCTACTGCGATGTCTGGCAACAGAATGCGGTACATTCTCCAGATCGTTCTGTTCCAACCACTTACGGGCACTGGCACAGAACTCTGGACTCAGCATTACTGAGTCTGTTCGCATGTAAGTAATCAAACCCGCCTCATACAGCTTTTGAGCCACCTGCATCGTCTTCTCAGGAGCAAATCGCAGCCTGGAACCTGCAGCTTGCTGAAGGGTAGAAGTTGTGAAGGGTGGGGGTGGTTGGCGGTTGACGACCTTCCCTTCAAGCTGGACAATTTGATGGGGGTGCCGTCGTGCCTCTTCAACCAGGTGTGTTGCTTCTGCTTGGGAAAGCACGCGAGTTGACTCGGGAGCTTCGGTGCTATTGCCTGCGGCGTCATCATTGATTTCTGCTTCCTGTGAATCTTCCACCGGAGCATTCACATGTCCTTTATAGAAAGCACGAAATCCCTCAACGTAATCAACCCAGACACTCCAGTAATCTTGAGGGACAAAAGACTGAATTTCCCTCTCCCGCTGACAAATCAGGTGTAGAGTCGCACTTTGAACTCGCCCAACACTCTTCGCCCCGTTGTTGAGTGCCCACACCAATGGACTGCCTTTGTAACCTACTAGCTTGTCCAGACAATCTCGGCACAATCCTGCTCCTACCAAGTTGGAGTCTAGCTCTCTGGGATTGGCGATCGCACTTTGAACCGCTGCTTTTGTAATCTCAGTATACACCACTCGTTTCGGTGCCTTCAGTCCCAAAGCTTCCTTGAGATGCCAGGCGATCGTTTCTCCCTCCCGATCCGGATCAGTCGCCAACACAACTTCATTAACTTGCTTAACTGCTGCCTTGAGTTGCTGAATCGTTTCCTTTGCACGTTCGTCGCGCGGCACATAGCGACACTGCACGCTATTGCCATCCATCACAAAGCCCAAAGAATCCTCACCCTCATCGCTAAGTTCCCGAATGTGGCCACAACTCGCACGAACAATCCACTCCGAGCCCAGGATTTGACTTAGCTTTTGGATTTTACCTGGAGACTCCACCACGAGAAGGCGTTTGGGCATAGCATCTTACCTCTGGATGCGACAGACAGTGAGTCGGCTTTCATCCCAATTCTATACCAGTCCCAAATCAAACGCCAGAAACTAGAATCCACAGATCCCTGACTTCTTAAAGAAGTCGGGGATCTTGTTTTTCAAGGCGCGGACTACTATATATATGTAAGGTTGCACTTTATTTCCTACCGAACTCCGTCAGCTAATAGTTGAAAGAGCAACTAGACGGTACAAATATTGTCTAATGCCTCAGCATCTTTCTATCTATACCCATAAACAGATTCTTAACAAACTTAGCTAAAGCCAATCAATCTTTGAGATTTACTAACTACCCATTGACTATTAACTAATAACTGGCGAGTGTAACTCAAATATCAAGATGCTCTGCTAAATCTAGCGATTAATTCCTCTGCTGATAATTGCATCAGCAAAGGGGTAAATTCTTCTGGTGATAAAGCTAATATAGGTGAGATGATTGATTGAAGCTCGTTAGATAACGAACCAAAACGAACTATGAGTAGGTTTTCAATAGTCTGTCGCCGTTCTTCAAGC
>CAZZVG010000039.1:0-13637 GCA_964657295.1 Iningainema sp.
TTAAAAGTATGAATTAGCCTCACGCAAAGGCGCAAAGAATAGCGAGCGATCGCATCCCCTACCCTGTCTTGCATCATTTTTCGTGAAAGAGGGTTTGACCTGCACCTTGGAAGATGGGGGCAATCTGTGGATCGAGGGGGTCAGCTTCGTTCATATTTCGCTTGCATCGATTTGCTTTTAAGCACTTTTTTGCTTATTCTGAAAGGGTTTCAGGCTTTGAGAGTTACTAATATCGGTTTGCTTTTAAGCACTTTTTGGTTTATTCTGAAAGGGTTTCGGGCTTTGAGAGTTACTAATATCGGTTTGCGTTAAAACACTTTTATGCCCAAAAAGGGAGATAGCGAGCATAGCGGGTAGAGGTTGATTCGGATTCGTCTGCCTTGATCAAGCCAGCTTCTTTGGTAGCTCCTATAATCAGAGAAACTGTTGCTGTCTTTGACTCACTTAGACGAAAACGATCCCGTAGAGTTTGGTTAGACATGCGTTGATTGCTGACGTACAACAGGCAACAATGTTGGTAGCAGGCTCGAATTCGGTCTGATTTCCTCATATCAGCAAAATCTTGATGGGCAAACAGTACTGCTGTCGTGCGTGTCTCACCCACTCGAAAGTCTGGTGCGGGTAGTTGAAACACTTCTGCTTCACTTACAACTTTGTCAATGCCACTGCCTTTTTCTTCACAGATACCGAAACGTCGCATTAGGTCGGCGAGTTGTTCGTTGCGGGAGCGATATTCATCAATAAAGCGCTCCACCTGAATGGGCGGGATGCCTGGATTAGATATCTCAATGCGATCGCCATACATCTCGATCATTACTGAGGCGCCCGTCGCTAGAAAATCTTGATGTACTAAAGCATTGGCAATAAGTTCTCGTAAAGCCTGTTTCGGGAACATCTTTACTTCTTCCCGCACAACTTCCTCTATAAAGCGATTTTGCGGTGCTGCTGAGTGGACAAAATCCACTAACCCCTCAAAGCCAACGGCATATCCTCGGTTCTCGATCTTGTCATCACGGGTTTGCAGTTTATTGATACCTTCGTAGATCACGACACGGGGTGCTTTACGAGCCAATGTGAGGGAAAAGGCATCTAGTTTTTTTGCCAAAAGGATGGCGGCTAAGTTGGAGATTGTCCAACTCTGTGTTGTGTGTCTGATTAAATCTTGGCTCTGCAATCTTTCTAGGACGGCATCACGATTGGTGGGATAGGGGATGCCTAATAGTTCAAAGTAACTCTGAGTATCGAGGAGGGCGATTACATCCTCAGGGCTAGCATCAGACCGGGCGGGTTGGGAAAACCAATCTTGTTGCCCTTCAGCAAAAATGCTCTTGAGTACATCTGGTGTCATCGCCACTAGATCTTCTCCCGCTCTCATTAGGTAGGCTCCATCAAAGGCTAATGGTTGCCCGACGGGACGGGTTGGCACTTCAAAAACTAGCACTCGTCCATTAGGATGCTGCAATTCTGTAGCGTCTACGCGAAATCTGAGTTTCTCCACAATGCGGGCTTTGATCTCGTTGAGGGCGGTTGCGGATGGAAAAGCTTGGGAACCTACGACTCGACGGGGGGGCTTGTCGGTTACGCCCAAAACCAGATATCCACCGCCTTCGTTGGCTAGAGCTACACAGTACCGAAACAATTTGGTTGTATCAAACTGTTGTTTGGCTTCTTTGAATTCCAGCCGTTCTGTTTCTGCGGGTGCATTCAGCCATTTTTCAAGGTTTTCAAACGTAATCATGCAGCACTTACCTGTGTTGGCGATCGCCTTTGTGAGAGGTGATTAATATAACTTTTATCTCCCTAGCATCTTGAGTTGAAATTTAAAATCACTCTTCCTGAGAAAGAATTAAATTCAAAATATTCATTTCCTTTGATTGAAATATTTGATTTTCATTAAATAAGCTTTTCCCTAATTTATCCATCGCTCCACTATTAAAAACTACGTAGGGAATATTTTGATAATTAGAGTCAATGGGCAAAATGTTATATGCTAAAGCAAGTGAGTAAACATACCGAGCCAAAATATCCCTGAAGGAAGAGTTCGATACTCTTCTCTCATTCTCAAAATATTGTTCAAAAGCCTGAAAAGATATAAATATCTGTATGGGTAAAGCGTAATAACGCTCTGACGAAAGTGAAGTTTGACTTAGTTTTTGCGAACGTTCTAACTCACTAAAAAGTGTTCTTGCCAAGTCTATCAAGGAATAAGCAGCGCTAGTAATTTGTTTTGGATATTTTCCTGATGTTACTAAAAGCTTAAGTTTTCTTATAAAATCTTCATTCCGATCCCGATCAATAATTTTTTCTAAGTCGATATAGTTAGTTTCTTTTACAAGTTTCTCCGATAATGGCACAATCAGTAAACTACCTCTGACGTAGGTTTTTTCAATAGATGGGAGATTCAGCAATTTATCGAGGCTAGTCTCCATTTGTGATAAAACTTTAAACCCTATTGAAAAATAGGATACTTCTTGATCTTTAGATAATAATTTATTGCGATAATAAGGAGTAATTTCAGTTTTTTGAACAGAGAGTAATTCATACAAAGTCTGCTCTATATTTTGCAGTACCTTGTCTTCAGGTTGCTTTTTAAACTCCTTACGAATTTCCCTTAATAAAGTAGCTAATGAACCAATGAATGTTTCCCCCGCTTGGCTAATTGCCTTACCCCCTATAGGGATAATAACGTATCGCTTTCTACCTATTTCCCCTGAACCCATAATCCGGGTCATAATAGAGGCTTTGAGAATAATGAGAATGTTTAGCACATTCAAGCAAGCCTCTTGTAATGATAGATTTGCAAGTTTTTCCGATTCCTCAGCACTTAAACGCTTTCCCTCGTCATCAACTTTTTTGGGATAATAAATCGCCTTGTCAGATAAGTAAAAAGTCAAATTTTTCTCACCTTGATCTAGTTCACCTCCTCTCCCCCGGTATATTACTTGTATGATTTCCATCAAGTTTTGCTCAATTTGGAACCCAGGAATCTGCACAAGAATATGCTTTGTTTTGGGGAAAGATAAGCCACGAGATGCTGAAGCAGTCATAAAGACTACTTTTACTTGATTTTGATATTTATGAATCTCAGCTTCTTCCTTATCTGACAAGCTAGCGTGTATTTCCAGATACTCTTCATGGAGCTTGAAGGTAGGTCTTTCTTTAGAAATTTTAGTAATTAATTGCTTGAGGCTATCTTTATTTTGAATATAGACTATAGTTTGACCGTCATTTACATTCAGTAGCTTCAGGATATCATCTTTGATTTTTTCAGCTACATTAGCATCTAAAATAAAATTTTCATCTGTAACATTTTCTGAACTTACTGACTGTATAAATAGATGATACTTAAATGTAAGCTTGGAAGCAGGATATGAATTTGCATTAATCAGAGTGGCTGGCTTGCGCAAAAATACAAATTTTTCAATTGCCAAACATTGACCCATTGAGTCTGCAACTTGCCTGACAAATATTTTATCTCCCTGAACTTGGTTGCTAGAAAGATGGCTGTTAACTACATCCTGTATTGTCAGTGATGCGTCAGCAGTAATCACTTTAACATTAAAGCCATATTCAGGATTTAATAAATCATATTCTTCAATAAACTCTAAAATGCCATGCAGAAAAGCTACTCCTTCTTGCGAACCTGTAATTTCGTCAATCATAATGAAAATATTTTTCATTCGACTGGCGATTTCTTTCATCTTTTTTGGGATAATCCCAGGAGGTTTGCTTGAGGAATTATAAGCACTGCTAAAGATTCTGCCGAAATGCTTTAAAGTGTTACCGTAGCGAGTTTCCTTGAGAGATTGAATTGACGCTGTAGCAATAATATTGTTAGGTAATTCAGGATTAATAATACAGGTGTGAATCGCTTCACATAAACTTGCTAGAACTCCTACCTGGTTATGCTTCTCCACTTGTACCAAGTTATCTGCATATCTAACCAATTGACTTGGAAGCTCAAGCACATTGTCTTTTAAGATCCTAATATCTAAAAATTGAACCTGTCCTATTGGTCGATCTCCATGAAGTTTATTGCTATAGTACTCAACAGCATAGCCTCCATTTGCGTGCTCAAGAATTCTTTTATTTGTGTTGATACAAATAAAATCATCCGATTTTGTGCCAGTTTTTTCTCGAAACTTAACGATAATATCACGGTTAACCTGAATTCTGGGGCTGACATATATCAGGAGAGAACCTTCATTTAGCTGTTTAATAATTTGCTCTGAAACTGCTGTAGTCTTACCAATTCCGGGATTGCCGGTTAAAAACAGAAATGCTGTTCTAGAATCTGCAAGCGCTAGACGTATTAACTCGGCATGGGCATCTCGGAATTTTGTTTCTGTTAGTTGTAGGGATTGCTTTACCGATTCAGGTACAATACCAGCCGTATTAAAGAAGTGTTTTCCCGCCTCAAATACCTCAATATTTTGAATGTAGTTTATCGTATCTTTTTTAACTTCAATTATATCCTTAACGAACCTTCTGCCATCCTGAAAGTTTCTAGCCGCGTTGCTTTTAATAACTTTAAGTACTTGGCTGCGGCTCTCATTAATATCTTTGAAAATTTTATCTTTGTAGATTTCGTAACAAGTTTTTAATATTCCCAGCGTATCTTGATCATCATCTTTTTCTTTAGTTAGGGTAATGCCGTTAATCATCCTGTCACTATACCCAAAGCAGTTAAACTTAACTGCATCGGTTGAGGAGATTTTACCTGATGCTAGTAGAAATTTATAAAAGCTCCAGGCGTAACTACAGGCTTGGATGACCTTAACCGCTTCCTTATCTTTTGTCTTGAAAGCAGAGAAGTATTGCGCCAATTCCTTGGAGTAAATATCGTTAAGCTTGTTGTCCTTATGGCTACTATTACCAGTATCTATACCAAGTCCACAAAAGCTAGATTTGGATCGCACATAGTTTAACTCGGTACGCAATGAGTCTTGTAAAGTTTGGATATTATTTAAGTCAGTTACAGAATGAATAGCTGAAGTGGTAAAGGTGGATAGGTCTACACTCAAGATTCGATACTTACCTAAATACCTAATCAACAATAGGGTATTAGCTTTCAGAAATTCGCCAGTGTCTTTATAGCGAATGATATCTACATTTTCAAATCCCTGGCTTTCCAAAATTTCTTTGTAGCAAACTATCTCATCTCTGTCTAAGATGCCAAAGGAGTTATCGCCCTGGAAATCGCACTGAAAATAGAGAATTTCTATTTTGCTTTTCGTGCGCCAGCCAGTTGCTTCTATATACTCCCGAATAAAGCTATACCCTGAAGTCCACCCTTTTTGAATAAATAACTTTACCCAATCACCAACAGTGATATCATATTTCATTGAAAATTCCTGTTTATTTCCATCTGTGAAATAGCGAACGTCGTCAAAAGTAAAAGTGACAGCCAGCGAGGTTAGAGATTGTGAATTAACAGTTGGTTGCACCACCTCGATATACCCTAAAGCCTCCCTAGCTTTTGCTTTGGCTTGTGATTGGTTTTCTTGAGTTAAATCTATTTTGAAGAAATTTCTAGAATTGATAATTTTTGCAGTTTTTTTATTGAGAATAGCTGTGTTAATACATAATTGAACTGGTTTGGAGAAAGGAGGCAATATTTCTTTCTTTTTTAGAAAAGCTTCTAGCAGATTTTTTAAAGCTGCTAGCTTCTGCCTAACTCGCCAACCATCCTGATTCAATATTAATTTTTTGATGTGGCACAACACATTTCTTACTTCCTCCTCAGAAGTAGCACCAGGTTTCAATTTATTTAGAACTTCTGCCTCAAATTTGGAAATAGGATTATAATCTTTATCAGATAATTTGCCATCTTCATCGACAGCAAAAATGAAATAGTAGAGACAAGCAATAATTAAAACCTTGAATTTAAAGTTTTTCACTTTCGCTGGGTCTTGTAATTGCTCTTGGTGTCGCTGACTGTTAGGATCAAGTTCAGTCATGTAGTAATCAAGTACAGATTTTTCATCATAAGCATTTACGGGACCATTGAGCTTTAGCCTCAAACCCAAGTTGAATTCTTTTATACCTCTTTCTTTATCTACGCTTTCTCCTATAACTCCTTCGTACTCAGCGATGATAGGCAACATATCAAAGGCATTCGCTTGAGAAAAAGCCGTCCTGAGATTAAGTGCCTGATCCAGTAAATAACTTACTTCATAATGGGGGTTATCTAAATCTGGGTCGTTGATGTAATCTGACAGTAACCTCAGCCGATTAATTAATGTCTCTAAACATTCAAACCCTTCGGTGTTAGAGTTGCATATATTAGTTTTCGCACATTCTATTTTCAAATAATCTAGGTAGTCTATTTTAATATCACGCAACAGTCTCGGTAGAGATTCGGTATCTACTATTTTTCTGATTTCAGTTAGTTCAGATTTTTTTCGTCCCGATATCTCCCCTAAAAGTTCTGTTAATTCTTGCCAATCTTCGGAATCAGGAGTAGCTATATTATCTATGTAAAGTTTAAGGCTGTCTAACAAATTATTATCGAACTGCGATATGCCTTCAAATCTGACATTCAAATGATGAGCTTTGATAGCTGAATCACTACCTTTCCGCCTCTCGTCAGCCAAACTATTTTCAATAGTTAAGCGCTGAGATGTGAAACTATAAGGCTTGTTAAAAGGATAGTAAAATGGTAAAGATGGCTGATTACTATTAAAATTAGACAAGGATGTACAAAGTTTTTCTAGGCAAGCTTTAGTTTGATTTTTTCCACAAGCACGATCAAGTTGTTTTCTTAATTCATCTCTAATGGCTTGAATTTGAGAGTAAAACTCTGTTTCTGAAATAAAATTTACGGTTGCTGCTTTAACACCTATATCTTGGGTTAAGGGACTTTTTTGTTCCATGTTTGAATTTGTGGCGATTTTATAAGCGATATCATAAGCATCAATCAAAAGTCTATTGCCATCCTCAGAAAACTTTAAAATATTCTTTTTATTAAGTGAGTTTAAAATAGCATCGAGTAATGGAATGTAGTCTAATTTTGCTAAGGGATTTGAGCTTTCCTCAAAAGTATGTTTTGATGTCATTGTACCAACTCTTTTCAGTCTAAATACTTCAATTATGTTAATCTAGCTAACAGTCAGCAATCTCTTCTGAAGAGTTTATGCTGTTGTATTTGGGGGGTAGTAAATAGTTTTTCGGCTTGGTTTTAGAAATTGATTGGGTGGATATTCTACCTAACACCACCCTCTCTGAGTTCGCCTACACCTCAGCCTCGAAGATTGATGTACCAAACAGCCACCAGCACAGTAGGCTTGTGGAATACCACGTTTGCAAGCTTAACTTTTGTCGCAATAGTTTTGATTCAGCCATATCGGTAGTTTTTAAGACTCACGCTTATTTGGTGGATTATATAGTATAAGTGTACCAACGAGAGGAATTTAGATCAAAATTTCAAACAGCATTTAGAAGCGCTCCCAGGGAAGGCGAACGCAACTTTTCCGTGTCTCTAACAACCATCCTACTAGCTAGGGATGGGTTGAAAGCCAAGGCTGTGAGTGTGGAATCCTTGTTTTCCGAGGTTTCAACAACCATCCCAGCTAGGATCGAGTGGCAGTTTAAGGACAGACTTGGGTGCTTACGCCACCAGTTGCGCCTGTTATCAAAATGCCCAAACTGTGAAACTTCTTTCCCAATACCTGCTAATTGGGCGCAAGGGGAATGTTCACATTGCTTTTTACCTTTTGCAAAAATGGCTAAACGTCAGAAATTATCTCCAAATAAATAGTTTTTGCCAGAATATTAACTATTTTGTTGAATTTGGGAATTCTAAGCACATCAAAAGCTATTTGCTTGCCCTTTGGCTGGTGGAGGATTCCCTTGGAAAAGAAGAAAACTAAGAAACAGAACGCAAACGGTACAAAGCTGGGTTTTGAGGAAAAATTGTGGCAGGCTGCCGACAAGCTGCGCGGTCACATGGATGCCGCCGAGTACAAGCATATCGTTCTCGGTTTAGTTTTCCTCAAGTACATTTCTGATGCGTTTGGCGAACACCACGCCAAGCTAACCGCCGATGAATATGCTGACGCTGAAGATCGGGATGAATACACGGCAGAAAATATTTTTTACGTTCCTAAAGAGGCACGTTGGTCGTTTCTACAAAGCCAAGCCAAGACACCAGAAATCGGCAAACTGATTGACGATGGTATGAGTGCCATTGAGAAGGAAAACCCGTCTCTGAGAGGGGTACTGCCCAAGGAATACGGGAAACCCTCGCTAGATAAGCGGTTGCTGGGGGAACTCATTGATCTCATTGGTACGATTGGGCTGGGACACAAAGACAATCGTTCCCAGGATATTCTGGGGCGTGTCTATGAATATTTTCTAGGTAAATTTGCCAGTGCCGAAGGGAAACTGGGAGGACAATTTTACACGCCGCGCTGTGTGGTTGAGGTAATGGTATCAATGCTTAAACCCTACAAAGGGCGTGTGTACGACCCCTGTTGTGGTTCGGGAGGTATGTTCGTACAGTCAGAAAAGTTTGTTCTGGCGCACGGCGGACGAATTGGGGATATTTCCATTTACGGGCAGGAATCCAACCCCACCACCTGGAAACTGTGCAAGATGAACCTGGCGATTCGGGGCATCGAAGGAAATTTGGGTGAGCACCATGCCGACAGTTTCCACAATGACCGACACAAAGACCTGAAAGCTGACTATATCATCGCCAACCCGCCGTTCAATGTCAGCGATTGGGGCGGGGAACGGGTGCGGGAAGATGCACGCTGGCAATATGGCATCCCACCGACAGGTAACGCCAACTATGCCTGGATGCAGCACATGATCCATCACCTAGCACCCACAGGCATTGCTAGCTTTGTCTTGGCGAATGGTTCGATGAGTTCCAACCAGTCAGGGGAAGGGGAGATTCGCAAAGCCATCATTGAGGCAGACTTGGTGGATTGTATGGTGGCTTTGCCAGGGCAGCTATTCTACAACACCCAGATTCCTGCCTGTCTGTGGTTTTTGACCCGCAGCAAGAAAAACGGCAAGTTGCGTCATCGGCAAGGCAAAACCCTGTTTATTGATGCGCGAAAGATGGGGGTATTGATTGATCGCGTGCATCGGGAACTGACAGAGGAAGAGATAGCCCGTATTGCTAACACCTATCATGCGTGGCGCGGAGAGAAAGACGTAAGAAATTATGAGGATATCCCTGGTTTTTGTAAAAGTGCCACTTTGGAGGAGATTAAGAGTCACGGTTATGTGCTGACACCAGGGCGGTATGTAGGGGCTGAGGAAGTGGAAGATGATGACGAACTGTTTGAGGAAAAGATGCAGCGCTTAATAGGGAAGTTAGAGGTGCAGTTTCAGGAGTCAGCAAGGTTGGAGGTAGAGATTAGAGAGAATTTGCGGGGGTTGGGATATGCTTGATAATTCTTGGAAAACAGTAACCCTTGGAGACTTAATCGATATTAAGCATGGATTTGCTTTTAAAGGCGAATTTTTCCAAAATACTCCTTCTGAAAATATACTTCTTACCCCTGGTAATTTTGCAATTGGAGGTGGATTTAAGAGTGATAAATTTAAATACTACGTTGGTAATGTGCCTGAAAATTATGTTTTAGAAGAAGGTGACTTATTAGTCACTATGACGGATTTGAGCAAAGCAGGTGATACTCTTGGCTGTCCAGCCCTCATTCCAAAAGCTCCAAAAAATTCTCGTTTTTTACATAATCAAAGACTAGGAAAGGTATTAATTTTACCTAATAGCCCTGTTCAAAAATATTTTTTGTATTCTTTGTTAAGAACAAATTCATACAAGCATGAAATTTTAGCTAGTGCTACTGGAACTACTGTCAAACATACATCTCCAGAACGAATTAAGGCTTTTCAGTTTTTATTGCCGTCTCCTTCAGAACAAAAAGCGATCGCCCATATTCTCTCCTCACTCGACGACAAAATCGAACTGAATCAGCAGATGAACCGCACGCTGGAGGCGCAAGCAAGGGCAATCTATAAATCGTGGTTTATGGATTTTGACCCCGTTCGCGCCAAGATAGAGGGTAGACAGCTAGTAGGGATGGATGCGGCGACGGCAGCATTATTTCCTGATGCGTTTGAAGAATCGCCTTTAGGGATGATTCCGAAGGAGTGGAGAATAGGAACAATAGGTCAAGAATTTAATATTACTATGGGTCAATCTCCCCCAGGCTCTACCTATAACGAAGAAGGGAATGGTATTCCATTCTATCAGGGAAGAAGAGATTTTGGTTTTCGCTATCCAACTCAAAGAATTTATTGCAGCGCACCTACAAGACTTGCCAATTCAGGAGATACTCTTGTTAGTGTTCGCGCCCCTGTAGGTGATATTAATATGGCTAGACAGCAGTGCTGTATTGGTAGAGGTGTTGCTGCTATTATCCACAAACAAGGTAGCAAAGATGGCTGGCTACCATCAGTATCATGCTGTCAACAAGGCGATCGCAGCGACGGTGAAAGCCACCGATGCCAAAGGAGACAGGAAAGTAGGAGTGGTTTGGCATACGCAAGGAAGCGGTAAAAGCCTGACAATGGCTTTCTATGCAGGAAAAATCGTACAGCATCCCGCACTCTCCAATCCGACGCTGGTTGTCCTCACCGATCGCAACGATTTAGACGATCAACTTTTCAACACCTTCTCGAATTGCGCTGATTTGCTGCGCCAGATTCCCGTTCAGGCAGACGATCGCCAACACCTTAAGGAACTACTACAGGTGGCTTGTGGTGGAATTGTCTTTACCACCATTCAGAAATTCTCAGCCGAACCAGGCGAACAGTATCCCCAACTCAGCGATCGTCGTAACATCGTTTTCATTGCAGACGAGGCGCACCGTAGCCAGTACGGGCTGAACGCACGCGTGACGATCAAATCTGGAACAGCAGCGAAAACTGATAACGTTTACCCGATTGGGAAGCGTCGCCAGTCTTCTCCGGTGGCAGCGGAATCCTCTGGCAATTCCTATCAGGTGAGAAAACAAGAGAACAAAGAGGCGTATATCTCCTACGGTTTCGCTAAGTACCTTCGGGATGCCTTGCCCAATGCTTCCTTTATCGGGTTTACTGGAACACCCATAGAGGCGATCGATAAAAATACCCCTGCAGTGTTCGGGGATAATATCGACATTTATGATATTCAGAGGGCGGTAGAAGACGAAGCCACCGTTAAAATTTATTACGAAGGACGGCTGGCAAAGATCGAATTGTCAGAATCACAGCGCCCCCACATTGACAGCGAATTTGAAGAACTCACCGAAGACGAGGAACTGAACACCAAGGAGAAACTGAAAAGCAAATGGGCGAGGTTGGAAGCCCTGGTAGGGGCAGAAGAACGGGTAAATCTGATCGCCCAGGATATCGTGAGTCACTTTGAAAACCGCCATTCGGCTTTGGATGGGAAAGCGATGATCGTTTGCATGAGTCGCCGCATTTGCGTCGAACTCTACAATGCGATCGTCAAATTGCGTCCCGACTGGCATCACGATGACGATGATCGAGGAACGATCAAGGTGGTGATGACAGGTTCGGCTGCCGACGACCAAACCATGCAACCCCACATCCGCAATAAAAAACGCCGCCACGATCTTGCGAAACGCTTCAAAAAACCCAGCGATGCGATGAAACTGGTTATTGTGCGGGATATGTGGTTGACAGGCTTTGATGCGCCCTGCTTGCATACGCTGTATGTTGATAAACCGATGCAGGGACACGGACTGATGCAGGCGATCGCCCGTGTCAATCGCGTTTTCAAGGATAAACCAGGCGGACTGATCGTAGATTATCTGGGTATTGCCGACCAACTCAAAAAAGCCCTCAAAGATTATACCGAAAGCGATCGAGGAGAAACGGGCATCCCCACGGAAACAGCCCTTGCCATCCTTCAGGAGAAATACGAAGTTGTTGGGGCTATTTACCACGGTTTCGATTACTCCCCCTTTTTCACGGGTAGCCCCAGCGAACGCCTTGCTGTGATTCCTGCGGCGATGGATTTCGTTCTCAGTTTGGAAGATGGCAAAAACCGTTACATCAAGGCTGTCAGTGAACTGGGCAAAGCCTTTGCCTTGGTAAGCAGTATGGATGAAGCGATCGCCATTCGGGATCAGGTAGGCTTTTTTCAGGCAATCAAGGTAGCACTCAGCAAACATACCACCAGAGATCACCGCAGTACTGAAGATTTGGATACCGCCGTCCGTCAGATAGTCTCCAAAGCTGTTGCTTCCGAGGAAGTGATTGATATTTTTGCGGCGGTGGGCTTGAAGAATCCTGATATTTCAATTCTTTCCGACGAATTTCTTGAAGAAGTACGCGGCTTACCCCAGAAAAACCTGGCATTGGAAGTTTTGCGAAAGCTGCTTAACGATGAGATTAAAATGCGATCGCGCCAGAACCTGGTTCAATCTCGTACCTTCAGCGAGATGCTGGAAAATACCATCAAACGCTATCAAAACCGATCAATCGAAGCCGCCCAGGTGATTGCCGAACTGATCGAACTTGCCAAGGAAATTCGCCAAGCGCAAAGCCGTGGAGAAGATTTGGGGCTAACAGAAGATGAGTTAGCATTCTACGATGCCCTGTTCGTGAATGACAGCGCTGTACTAGAGTTAGGAGATGCAACCCTGAAGGCGATCGCCCAGGATCTAGTACAGGCAATCAGGAACAACGTGACTATTGACTGGACGATGAAAGAAGGGGTGCGGGCAAAGCTGCGGGTAACGGTTAAAAGGCTACTGAAGAAATACGGCTATCCTCCTGATAAACAGGAAAAGGCAACTACGACCGTTTTGCAACAGGCTGAGTTGCTGTGTAAGCACTGGATATCTTAGACGCTTGTATTACACCTGTGTTATCACCATATAAATTTGCTTGGGTTGCCTTGCGCGATCGCAATTTGATATCAGCTTATGATCGCCCTGCCAACTCCTGAACAAACGCCTGATGTTTCGGATCGCCAATCCCTGCTTGCAGCACATTCAGCACGAACATCATCTTGCCCTCCAATAATGCCGACACCGCCAGCCACAACCCTGGAAACACGCTACTGCGAATCATCCCATCAGCATCGGGTTCAATTAATACAAATTCCTCAGCTTGTAACCGGAACCAACTGAAGCGATTTTCAAAGGTTTGCCACACCAAATATTCCTGCACACCATTGCGACGGTAGACGTTTCGCTTGGACCCTAAGTCAATTGCCGCACTGCTGGTCGCAATTTCCGCTACTAATTCCGGTGCCCCTTCGATGTAGCCATCTTCACTGATGGTCGAGGTTCCACCAATTTCAATCCGCAGGAGGGCATCTGGTTGGGGTTCATTGTCCAAATCCAGCCTGGTTGTAGCGTTATCCGACCCGCTTACACCCGGAGTAGCCGTGCTGTATACCCCCAGCCAGGTAATTAAATTGAAATGAGGATTGCCATGAAAGACTCGTACAGGGGATGCCACGTAAACCACTCCTTCGATCAATTCCGCTTTGAATTTTTCTGGGGTTGCCTCATAGCGACGCTCAAACTCAGCACGAGTTAAGCGATCGCCACTCTCTAAGGGTGGAATAGGGATAGAACGGGCAGGCTGCTGCAACACCATAATCAACAAGAGCGAGAATTAAGGAGATAGAGTCATTTTAGCGC
>CAZZVG010000040.1:0-13626 GCA_964657295.1 Iningainema sp.
TACCGCGATTTATGCTAGAGCCATTTTTCAAGCGGAACCCATAAGGACGACGATCCGGATCAGGAAGGTAGTCTACAGGTTTGGTCGTAATGCCGTTGCCGGTAGAATTGTTTGTACTGATATTTGGATCACTAGCACTACTAGGGCGTGCATCCATCCCTGTTCCTGCAGGTCTAGCAATTCCATCTTCCCTGACGGCATCTTCCCGAAAGGCGTAAACAAGACCATTCGGAGGAGAAGCGTTAGTGTCCGTGGCGGTAGTATCGTTAATCGGTAGCCATGTATCACCACCTGGAGCATTTGTGGTTCGCAGCAGATTTAGATCTATATCTAACGTTCGCGCGTTCATCATCTCCCGACCATTAAACAAGGCGGCATCTTTAAAGGCGACCTGGTAGTATTTCGTGTTATTACTTGCATCAACATACTCAACTAAGTTGTTTAAGTTGGGCGTGTTGCTATTTGGTAAGCTTCCAGGCTGACCGGGAATAGTGTTGATACTGCTGGTAACGTCAGTTCTGGGAATATTCCAAGTACCTGTATTTGGACTAATACTGATGTTTGATAGGTTTACAGCTTTGTAGCGGGTAGTGACAGCTGTTGGATTAACTGCTAGGATATATGCGTCAGTGCGGAGTTCGGCGTGGTCACTTGTTGGGAAAATGTAATACAAAGCATCATACTTGATGCCAGAAGGACACAGTTTATTTAAAGCAGTTGCTGATGCATTAAATGTCGTTGTATTACTACAAATGTAACCAGTATTATTTATTCGATCTAATTTTACTTGTTCCTTTGTAGCAATTAGCCGTGCCAGTTGAATCAACTGATTCTTTATAGGCCAGTATGCAGTGTCACTGTTAGTAATGTTGTCATTCAGTGCTTTTATAGCTTGATCTGGTGCTGAAACAGCTCCGACTTTACTTGCTAAAGCGCTATTTAGATCATCTAGAAGTTGCGCACTACCTGTTCCCCAGTTTTGGGTGTAGTCATAGCTGTTAAGATAGTTAATGTTATAGGCTAGCATTCCTAATAGACAATTCGCCGTATCAATATAGGATTGGTCAGAAATACTGCTGGAGCCTGAAGTAATCGCTCTACGCAGATTAGAAAAATCTCCATACTTTGTCAATGGAGAATAGGGATGAGTCGTGGTTCCTACTGAGGAGATGGCTGGTAATAATGTCGTATCTTGGTAAGCTGGAAAGGCCCCATAGGGGTCTCCAGCAAAATATGCCAGGTTCGACCGTGCGTTAGCTAGATCAGTATTAGTGACCACGTTGTTAGGAAGGCTAAACTCCCAACCATTAGTTCCTCTACCTGTAAAAAAGTCGTTAACTAACACAGGAGGCACAGGAGGAGTACCACCGACGTTAGCTTTGAAGTTAATGGTTTCAAACGTGGCACTCCTCCTGAGTGTTTCTGCAGTGCCAGGATGAACCGTAGTTGCTAGACAAGCCACGGGGGTAGTTCCACTTCCAGTTTTGTAGTGATAAACGGCAGTCGCTTGGACAGCAGCGACATTATCTCTTTGAGTGCGACGCTGAAGAAACTCATGTTCTCTACCAGGTGGCAAGTTCGTTGCAGTTCCCAGTGGATTGCCCAATTCCAGCCTTTGTCCTACAATAAGTCGTAAACCTCCTTTGACTGCTCGTCGTTCCCAATAGCCATCTAAGCCCAGAGCTTCTGGACTTGTTACATCCGGGGGGGTATTCCTGGTAAGGGCGCTGTAATTGGTGTCTGTCGTGGGGATATTATCGCCAATTTTATTACCTGCTGGTATCTTAACTTGACTACTGGCGAATGGCTTACCATCATAAGTGGGACCGGGTCCGTAACGGTCATCAGCCCGATAAGTATCATCGAGGTAAGGTGGAGTAGCTTCTTCATTGAAAATTCTTTTATATGTAAATAAATTGCTGTTTATCCATTGTGGATCTCTATAAGTTGTGTTCGTTGCATCTGTACCTCGGGCTTGAAATTTCTCTTGTGTGAACAGAGCAACTGGATCGAGAGCAAGACTGTCTGGTTTAGTTGTACTTGAAGTTGCATTTGTCTCAAAAGAATCTTTTACAGAATCTGCATTTGACGTAGTTTGAAATGTTACATCTAATGTACTTGTACTACTTGAGGGAGCATTTCCATCTCCGTTATATAAGTCAAATTTTGATACACCAGTGAACAATTGCTGGTTAACTTTACCAGCGATGAATTGACCTTCAAAAGTGGCATTACCAGCAGTATCTAAATATCTACTTGCTGTTATTTTAGAATCGCCCGGTGAAGAATTAACACAAGAAGTTGGGGCACTCAGTAAGTAGGCTTTAAAGTTTGCACTACCTAAAAAGAGACTACCATCAGTGTGCATAGCTCCGTTCCAATTAAATTGTGGACCGTTGAATAGTTCTAAATCGTAGCGGAAATAAGCGCCCCATTTGTTAGCTTTATCCGCTTGTCTATCCTGTTGTAACTCTAGTGTTGTTACGCTTCTATTTGGTTTGCTTGGGTTGTCAACAACAAAGGCAGTAACTTGAAAAGTTTTAGCTAAAGTAGCAGAAGTAATAGGCTCCCAATCTTTTTCATTTGAAGATAATACAATAGTCGTACCACAACTAGTTTTTGAGGCATTGTTAGTATTGACCGGTCCGTTACGCACAACAAAATAAGGAGCTTTGTTGGCAGCAGTATCTTGTAGAGAAGTTGTACTAGTTCCAGTTGTTACTGCTTGTTTTTTAAAAATAATTGAATAAGCAATAGTTTTACTATTTTGTGTAAAATACCAGCCAATGCCAGAATTGTTGTTAGCGTCTTGGAAACCTACTAGGCGTGTCTCATCAGGTAGAGTATAAAGATCTGAACCAGAGGAGGGTGCTTCAAGTAAACTCTGTAGTTTTGAATCTGAAAGTACTCCAGATGGTTTTCGAGTATCTTGTCGGAAAAGATACTCAAGCTTTGCTTTAGCTCTGTCAATTGCTGGCGTAGCTGAATTGTAAATAACTTGCTGCTGACGTTCGCTAATCACCTGACTGGTACGAGTGAAAGTACGAAAGACTAAAGCTGTGATGACTAGAGTCACAACCAAGATCAACATAACTGCTGTTGGCAACACAAACCCACCTCGGCGTTGCTGGTGAGAGTTTCCAAGTAAAATACGTAATAAAAGTTTAGTATTTAGAATTATTAGAGCTTTGCCTGATTTGACAAGTCCTCGTAGAAAACGAGTAAAAAGTCTGGTGCAGTTGTGCAAAAGGCGGGTAAATGCTCTGGTGCGTTTGTGCTTGCTCATGGGTGCCGTATTACAACTAAGCTAAGAGTACCCACCTGACTTGGAAAAACTATCACTGTAAAAGTACAGAAACTTGATAAAGCTTTTGTAAATTTTGATGCCGTATTTTCATGCACCCTAAGTTTCTCTATATTCAATGAAGATTGTAGAGAAACACAATCAGCTCTTACACCCAATTTTCTGTTACCTGTTAGTTCTTGTGGTTATCTGGGTATTCTAAACGTGAGGATAAAGGGTTCGTTCTTTATTAGTCCTCAAGTAGTCACGCTTTACTGATAAAGCGCTATTACTATCAATCTATATTTCCTCAAGATGACAGGATATGACTACATTCATTAGCTTTACTGTAGCTATCTGCACCTACAACGGTGAAAATCGTTTACCCGAAGTTTTGGATCGGTTACGAACACAAGTTGGCACCGAAAACCTGAGCTGGGAAGTTATTGTTATCGATAACAACAGCACAGACAACACTGCCAAAATTGTCCAAGAATATCAAAAAAACTGGTCACAGACTCATCCCTTACTTTATTACTTTGAGACGCAACAAGGTGCAGGTTTTGCTAGAAAAAGAGCAATTCGTGAGAGTCATGCAGAACTAATTGGTTTTCTTGACGACGACAACTTTCCCGCATCCAACTGGATTTCTGCCGCTTATACTTTTGCACAAAAGCATCCAAAAGCAGGTGCATTTGGTAGTCAAATCTCTGCTGATTATGAAGTAAGACCACCAGAGAACTTTGAACGGATTGCACCATTTTTAGCAATTACAGAACGTGGAACACAGCCTCTACTGTACAACCTCCGCAAAAAATTACTACCGCCCTCAGCTGGACTTGTTATACGTAAGAAAGCTTGGCTGGAAAGCGTTCCCAATGACTGTATTTTAACAGGTAGAGTCACAGGAAATATGCTCACCAGTGAAGATCTAGAAGTTTTGTCTTATATCCAAAAAGCTGGTTGGGAAATCTGGTACAATCCGGCAATGCAGCTTTCTCACAAAATACCAAGTTGGCGCTTACAAAAAGACTATTTAATCCCATTTTTTCGTGGTATTGGACTCAGCCGTTATGTCACACGGACGATTGGTGTTAAACCTGGGATAAAACAGTTGGTAATATTTGCTTACATGAGTAACGATCTGCGGAAAATTTTCTTTCATTTGCTTAAATATCGTCACAAATTAAGGACTGACATAGTAGCGGCTTGTGAATTGCAGTTAATGTTTAGTAGCTTGTTCAGTCCTATTCAGTTATGGAAGAATGGATATTTGAAACCGAGGAAACAATGAATTCTATTGATTTTAGTGTAGCAAATCCAATTTACGACGGTGTAAAAAAATGCTTTTTTTATGATATTTTTAACGATTTATACAAATTATTATTGTTTTTTTTTGAAAATAGAAAATATCTAAAAAATCATATGATGACTGCATGTGAGATGAAACGACTTATAGCTGCCGTTATTAGTCCTTTATTTTTATTGCTAATAAAAATTTTTTAAGATTGAAATTATAATTATATTTTTTAGTTTCAATAATTATTGTGATTATATACAAATTATTCTCATCGAATCAAATATTATGCACATTATTGTTATAGAAAATGAAGCATCCTCTTTTCGTGGCGGTCAAGAGAGAAGCTTATTAGATGTTTGTCGTGGTCTTTACAATCGTGGACATAGTGTTAGCCTGATCTATCTAAAAGAAGGTGACTTACTTGAGCATTATCGTGATTTTTGTTCTGATTTATTAATGATTAATAGCTATAGACTTGAACGTAAGAAAGTTATTCAATCCTTGAAATTTTTTTTAGGTTATAATATTTACAAAAAAAACGTACCCACTATAGTTTATAGTAACCAATATCATGATAGTTTTTTCGCTTATACTTTAGCTTTATCCAAAAATATTCCTTTTGTTTGTCATCTTCGATTACCTCCACCTCCACTCAAAACACTTGGTATTCAATGGAGTATTGGAATGCAAGGTGCAACTCGGTTAATTGCAGTTTCCAAGCAAACGAAAGTTGATTGGGTGAATAAAGGATTTAAGGAAGATAAAATCGATGTTGTTTATAACGGTATTAATACTGAAACATTTCAGTCATCAACAGACCGAATTATAACTAAAAGTAAATGGGGGTTTTCCGAAAACATTATACTTATTTCTTATATCGGTAGATTGGATAAAGAAAAAGGACTAGAAACACTGATCAGAGGGTTTCGGTTATTTTTAGATAGACATAGAAACGCTAAGTTATTAATTGCTGGAAAACCATTATGTCAAAATGATAACTACAAAAAAACTTTACAACAGTTAATAAGTAATTTAGAAATTCAAGAAAATGTTATCTTTTTTGGTCATCTAAAAAATACTACTCCTATTTACCAAATAAGTGATATCACAGTCCTACCTAGCTTACATTCTGAACCTTTTGGTAGAACAATTATTGAGTCAATGGCTTGTGGCACTCCTGTAGTAGCTAGCCGAACTGGAGGAATTCCGGAAATTTTGACAGAAGAGTTTCAATCATGGCTTTTTGAACCAGGAAACGCACAAGATTTAGCGGATACCTTGAATCTTGTGTTGAAACAAAAACATTCAGTACTTCAGTTAAGCGTCAGATGCCGAAAACACGTCTTATGTAATTTCCATTTAGACAGAATGGTTGATGGTGTTGAGCAAGTTTTTTTACGGAGTTTTAAAGCTTAGTATTTTTAAGCCAGCATGTGAGATGGCTGATTGAGAATAGTACAACTTAGCCTCTAGCTAGCAGCAAAAACGCCGCTAGCAACAGATGGAAGAAACACATTCGATCTAATTACCTAAACAGCATGCTATATAGGGGTTTCACAATGTGTCTGGTAAAAGTGGAACGTGACGAGAGCATTAGTAATGGTTAAGGTTGATCCCAGCTTCTTTTGCCATTGCTTCCAAGCCTTTGCTATCTAAGGTTTTGATAGCTTTAGTAGACAGCTTGAGTCTTACCCAACGGTTTCCTTGGGACCACCAAATACGCTTACTTTGCAGGTTAGCTTGCTGAACGCGCTTGGTACGACGGTGGGAGTGGGAAACGGCAAAGGCATTATTTGCTTTTTTACCAGTGAGTTGACAGCGACGAGACATTGCAATAATCTCCAAACTATAATTTGAGTACAACTTTTCTATTTTAGAGATAATCTTCCGTTTTCTATGGCGGGCTTTACTGTTTTTATCTGGGTTTAGGGGCAATACTGCTCAGGTTTTGGGTAGCCAGGCAAATTAATACCCAACTCAATGAAAGCGTTGCCAGTAAGCTGGCTTATATTTAACAGCAGACTAATCAGGATGTAACAGAGGTGGTTAAATACGCTATCGATCTATACTACCAGCAGCTTCAGGTTAAACACAAGAACTCACTGGCGCAGCTAGAGCAAACTGGCTTTATTGGCTGTGGGGAAGCCGAGCCAAATCTTTCTGTCAATTACAAATCCGTTCTGCAAACCAAATTGCAGGGAGTAGGCGATCGCAAATGATCACCTTTAGTAAACTTGTACTAATAAGGGACAAATAGACCTAAACTTTAACTCAATTATGCAAATATCAAGCAGTAAATGGCTAAGTAGGATGCTTTCACCAATCGCACTTCAATTCAACCAGAAGAAACCTCATTACTTGTAGCAATCAACCCCGCAATGTGACGCATGATTTTCAACACATCATATAAATCTCCCTCATTGAGAATACTGAACTTGCGAGATAATCCATAAATAGGGGATTGTTGTCTAACTAATTTCATAAATATAAAATCTTCGCCTCCTGTTAAAATACCAAATGTTGGTTTATCTAGAGCCGGATTGCACAGCATATATGCAAGCGCTTGAGATATTCCTAAACTGAGAGAAAATGTAGTACGCTTGGCTTCGAGTACCCAAACCCAAAATTGATTTTGTACGATTAACGCATTAATTCGTCCTTGCAAAATTTCCTCTTCAGTTTCCACCGCCAGTGTCACAGTTGGTTCAAAACATGTTTTGAAGGGAGCGTCGTAAAAACCTGCTATATCCAGTAATGGAGCGACTATCATCATTTTCACTCCACCTTCTAGTAACGTTCCTTCATCAAGTTGGTAAAAGTAGCGGGAACGAACCCTATCCAAAAATGCTTTGTCTGCATCGCTAATTGCTGGTAGGTTTTCATACCATTCTGGAAAAAACTGACGCTCATCGTTCCGTTGCAAGTTGAAATGATTGCGTAAATATTTGAGTGTAGTTTTTTCGGAAATCGCAATGGTTTGAACCATAGATAGTTTTAATCAGGTTTACATTTTTAGGATATGCCATTCTAATTTACTAGGACTTAAGCATTGACAAAAATCAGCAAATGTGAATATTGATATTTTCCATTATATTCGCTGGCCAGTGCTCCATACGATCTCGAAAATCCATAGATTTGCTCTTGCACTGCCCTTGGCTGACTTTTCTTTTGAAACCCCCCGAAATCATTCCTGTTGTTACGTATAATATTACGTATAAGTCTGAAATCCATGCAGCATTTTCAGGAGGTGCTCAAACTATGCGACTCGGCGGTAAAGATAATATTTACAGTGATGAATTAATTAGTGCGACTGAGTTGAATCGCCAGCCAGGTCGCATTTTAGACTTAGCTGCTTTGCATCCAGTGACAATCACTCGCAACGACCATGCTTTTGCATTACTGCGACGAGAAGAGATGGCTCTTTACATTAAAGCAGCCACTATGACCAAAATTGTGGTTGAAGTCATCAACGTTGCTTACCAATTGAGCCAAGGAAAAGAGATTGGTTCCAACCATGACTATGGATGGATGAAGGCGTTTGACACCGAAGAGTTAAATGAACTAGTCGCAGAAATAATTAATGCATGTAGTGTTGGTTCTGACAGTGATGATTGGGATCTGGTTGATGTGGTGATACATGAGTGGCGTGAAAGTGCTATGGCAATAAATAGTCCAGAACTGGAGAAAGCTTTCAGTGATGTAGAGGACGAGGTGCCACTGACTTCACCAACTACTGCAAGCGTTATTAGGTAGTCATTGACACTCCACTTACTTAAAGGTAAGTGGTTCAGCCATATCTCTCACATATCCGACTGTCGGAGTTTCCCAAATTCTTCTATTATAATACAACTTATCTACCTTTAACCTTTGTAGAGAGGCGGAATTTCGCTGAAATTCTTACCGATTAACCGTATTGGCTTACTATATAGGCACAATAAATAAAACTAAAAACACTCTGAAAACGCTATAACTTCTTAGTTAACCGGAGTTAAAAACTGATGCAGGATGAACCACCTGTAGATCCCTTTTTGACCCAATTATGCAAAGGATATAATGAGGTAGAAGTTACTGAAATCAAACAGTACATGGCTGAGTGGGATGCTTCTACCTATATCAGTGTAGCTCAGAGCATTTTAGACCATGCTTCCAGAAAAGAATTTGACCCATTAAAATATCTGCGAAAAGCTCACAACTTTAATCAGAATAGAGCAGTAAGAGTGCCAAAAACCGGATATCGTCGTGATGGTTCAGCAGTATATCGTAAAGGAAATGAGTATTTAATTGTACGACCAGATCAATTCGGTGTTGAAAAAGTAGTTACATATGGATTGAACGATGACTAAAGCAACTCTCAATACCCAAAACCCTGAAATAACAAGACATTACATTACTCTGCTCTTAAAGAACTTAACTTTCGATTATCAAAATACCAAAGAAGAGCGAAAAGAAATTGCTTCTCTACTCCCTGTAGAGCAAGAGTTTACTCTTTTAGAGGAAATTGAATTATTGACGGTAGATATCAGAGGCTTTGCTAGTCAAATTCAAGCAAGAGGTTGGATTGAAAATGAACAACAGGCAATCAAGCGATTGCAGGCTATGCGAGTTTTTGATATTCCAACGCTTGCTCAGTTTTACTTCACCACCAATAATAAAGAATACGAGCAAATGAAAGCTTATATTCGGACTTTAGATTACTTGCGGTTGCTGATTATTGAATATTTGCACTTAAGCACCTCTAGTTAAGAAGAAAAGGTTCTATTTTTACAACTGAACACACCATTGCTGTGTAGTTTCATTATGCGATAAGTTGGGAAACTTGTTCTCTTTATAGCTTTCCAACCTACCATCTGTAGCCATTCGCTTTTCCCCATTCAATCCAAGCTTGAGCCAAATGGCTCAAGCTACCTCGCTGTTCGGGTTTGACAGGGTTTGCTCCTGTAATTGCACTTAAAGCCCAAAACTAATGGTCTGGCTCACGCTCAAGTTCGCGCATAATTAAAGGTACAATAGGTTGTCCTATGCCAATGATTCTTTGATAAGCAGGGTGTATCGATATTTTGGAAGTAACGGAGAGCATTCCTGTCTCACGTCGCCATTGCTCGACTAATTCTAAGAATATAGTTTCTATTTCTGCGGTTTCAATAACTGAATAACGGTAAGGTGACATTTAACTTCTATTGAGGTTTAGATTGTCAGGGCGAACGGCAGCGAAAGCCGCCGTTCAGAAGTTCGGGGGTGGGATTCTATTTCACCGCTTCTTCAGTCAACTTAGTTAACACCTCATTAGATCGCTCCACAAAAGCTTTCATCCCTTCAGCATCAAAGCCTTTTTGAGACATAAGAGCCAAATCGTAAATGTGTTGGCAAATCATATTCACCAGTTCTCCAGTCGGCGATTGACCGCCACCTTGAATAATACTCCCTTGACTGAGATTCGCCAGATGTTGAATCAGGGGGTGAGCAGTATTCACTAGTAAAACGTGATCTTCGGGAAACTCTATCTGTTGCTGCTGCATCATAGAGCTCATTTCCCGCATGCGACGCATAAATTCTGGTAAAAGCACCATTGCGGGTGGTGTTCCTTGCGGATCGTCAGATTTTAAAGCTTCGGAGCGGATGTTTAGTCTAGGCTTGTTGAGAGCTTTCTCAAATAGCTCTTTGATCGTCTCACTCCGAGTTTTATTCGTCTTGGGATCGACAATTTCCCCAGCTTTATCTTGATCGAGCAGAGTGTTATCCAAGTCAGAATCTACCCGTGTAAATTTGACATCCTGATACTCCTGCTCGAGGAAATTGATGAAGTGGGTGTCGATAAAGGAGTTCATAAATAGAACTTCCAAACCTTGCTTTTTATGTAGTTCGACATAAGTCGCTTGCGAAACTTCATCTGTACAGTAGAAGACACGGTTTTTGTGGCTTTCTGGGTTGCGTTCTAGGTACTCTTTCAGAGTTGTGTAGGGCAATTGGGGAGTCGTCTCACCTGTTTTCGGGGTGACATCTTGCCATGCATCACCTTCTTGAGCTTGTACCTCAACCTCTGGGGTGACTGCGGAAGGTGGAGTGCTAACTACTTCACGAGTCGTGCGGAAGATGATAATGTCTTCGACTTGTTTTTTAAATTTCTCGTCGTTGAGAACGCCGAATTTGACGAAAGTACCCAAATCTTTCCAAGCACTAATGTACTGTTCGCGGTTGTCGCGGTAAAGTTCTTTGAGGCGATCGCCCACTTTCTTCGCAATGTAGTCGCCAATTTTCCGCACGGTGCGATCTGTTTGTAAAGCACTCCGCGACACATTCAGAGGGATGTCAGCACTATCAATCACACCTCGCATTGGTAGCAGAAATTGGGGAACAATTTCCTCACAGTGATCGCTGACAAACACTTGATTGCAAAACAGCTTGATTTGCCCTTTGGTGACATCGACATCCGGCTTCAATCTGGGAAAATACAAAATCCCGTTAATGATAAAGGGATAGTCTGTATTCAGATGTACCCACAACAGAGGTTCTTCCTGGAAAGGATACAGGTAGCGGTAGAACTCTAAATAATCTTCCTGACTCAAGTTGTGGGGAGACTCGCGCCACGTTGCTTTCTGCCGATTTAATACCTCACCATCCAACTTGATGGGTACTGGCATGAAGTCGCAGTATGTCTTGACAAGTTGCTTAATACGTGCTGCTTCTAAATATTCGAGTTCTTCTTCTTGAAGAGTGAGGGTAATGGTGGTACCGCGAGTTGTGCGGGATGAATCTGACAAAATGAACTCTGGGGAACCGTCACAACTCCAGTGAACTGCTTGTGAGCCTTCCTTGTAAGACAAAGTATCAATTTCGACTTTCTGCGCCACCATGAAGGAGGAGTAGAAGCCAAGACCAAAGTGACCGATAATTGGTTGGTCAGATTTACCTTCGTACTTGTGGATAAATTCTTCAGCACTAGAGAAAGCAACTTGGTTGATATATTTCTTAACTTCTTCAGCAGTCATGCCGATCGCATTGTCGCTAATGGAAAGAGTCTTGTTGCTTTTGTCGATAGCGATGATGATTTCTGATTCGCCAATATCTTCAGTATATTCTCCAGCGCGAGTCACCATTTTCAACTTTTGGATGGCATCTACTGCGTTAGATACCAGTTCCCGCAAGAAGATTTCGTGATCCGAGTAAAGCGACTTCTTGATAATCGGGAAAATATTTTCAGTATGAATACTGATGGTGCCTTTTTCTAGCATGATTGTTGAGGTTTACAAATATATGAATGATAACTGAGGTTAGATCCGCATTGCTCTTGTAACTCAAGAAGCATCTTAGCAGATCGTATTAAACAGGATCTTAAAAGCTGAACGCAGACGATCGCTCCTCCTTGACTGGATTGTTTACCCTATCACAGCGATTCGGATTTCCCTACTCCTCCGTACTACATCTGATACTTTATTGAAGCTGCTAACTGGCTATGACAAAAAGGGCAACATGTATGGTATAATTTCTCCCTTTTACTTGAACGTTTTATACTATTAACTCTCTCATTAGCTGTTTAGCCTTTTGGACTGTAACACACCAATAATTCCAGATATTAATGGCATATATATTTTTGAGTAACCTTATATGATTTTTTTTTAACCCCAAAATATGAATTTTTATTTTCCAGATATAAAACGGACTAATTAACGATCCAATAAGTCTTTCCATTTCACAAGCAGCAACAACATTAGTAGTAATCACTGAGCGATAAGAAAGAAAATGGTGTACTACCTTACGGGTATCGTTCGAGAAATATATAAGAAAAGCAAAAGGTCTTTTCCAAGGTTGGAGTAGTAACATACGTAAATGATAACGAGCTAAACCAACTCCACGCATCAGAGAAATTAAGTAATTTCTTTCCAATCGCCAAGATGGGATGACATGTTGTATTTCCATCAATGGGTTATACCAAATCTCCCACCCGGTTTTATGAATATAGAATAAAGCTTCAGCATCTTCACTACCTAACATCGACGAGCCAACTCTGCCGTTTAGAAAAAGGCGAGTTGGAACATTCTCCTGCCATGCTTTTCTGCGTACAACTAAGCCAGCCGAAGGCGGAAATCCATTCCTAGAAGGCAGATATATACAAGGCTTTTCACCTCTTTCGGTAATGGCTAAATAAAACAAAATTGGCTTAAGGTTTTCTGGTGGCTCTACTTCAAAAAGTCCGTGAATTTGACTAGCATAAGCGCCGGCTTTTGGATTTGCTTGTGCAAACTTGTCAGCCTCTATAATCCAATTAGGTGCAGGTAAATTGTCATCATCAAGAAAACCAACGAGTTCACCTCTGGCTTCCTGGATAGCGCGTTGTCGGGCAAATCCTGCTCCTTGTTCAGCTTCCAAAACATAGCGTAAGGGTATATGCTTAAGCCAAGCACCTTGGTATTTTTCTATCAGTTTGGCTGTACCATCTGTACTATTGTTATCAACAACAATAATTTCCCAGGTAAAATTTTCTAAACCCCTTTGATTTCGCAACTTCTCCAAAACCTTCGGCAGACGACTTTCCCCATTGAAAGTGGGTATAGCTACAGTAAAATCAACGCCCATAAGACTTAGCGCCAAATTCATCTCAACTGTTCTGATGGTTTTAGTATTCCCTTTCAGCAGTTAAGAATTTCAACTTCAACAAACAATCACAAATTTCTGAGAGTGGATGCGGTGTAGCGAAACGGTTCAAAGATCGCAGGACTTAAACTTCTAGATTTGTGTTTTGCTGTGCAGGGGTGAATGACACATCGATTCCGCTCACGCCCTCTAAAAACCAATCAAACAATAAATTCTTGTTCTCTGGTTGGCTCCATAATTAAGGATTTTGTCAAGACTGATAGACAACTCGCTGATCAAAGCGATCAACCAAACCTAGTTATTAATTCCTCACGTGATAACTGCATGAGTATGGGGGTAAACTCTTCTGGTGGCAAAGCCAAGATGAGTTCAACAATTGCTGATAGTTCACTATCTAATGAACCGAAGCGAAATTTGAGCAAGTTTTCCACAACAAGACGTTCTCCTTCCTGCC
>CAZZVG010000041.1:0-13444 GCA_964657295.1 Iningainema sp.
TGGGCTGGATATTTCTTATTAGGGTAGTATGGAACGAAAAAACCCTGAATTTCTTGTCTCTACAAGGATTTTGGTCCGCACGTAAAATCATTTTCATACATGGAATCAGCAACGCCGATTTTCAGTAATATTTTTGGGGGATAAGGGTACATTCTGTCTAAGTTAACGGCAGTCGAATACTCGTCGCTAATAAGCTTTGTAAGCGGTGCAGTTGAGCACCGATGTGGTAGAGTAAATCGCCTTTGCCTAATAGGTAAGCTGCTGCTGTTTGTTTCCCGCCCAAGACAATAGTAGAATCGGCAACACTTGCAGTACGCAGGGCAACTCGTCCTGGTAAATTCGAGCGAATAATTGGAGTGACAACTTTAGCTTCTGGGCGTTGAGTAGCAATAATTAGATGAATTCCAGCAGCTCGCGCCATTGCTCCCAGCCGTTTAATGCTTTGTTCTAGCGCTGTGCGGGGTTCCTTTTCTGCCATGAAGTCGGCGTATTCATCAAAGATACAGACTATTCGCGGCAAAGGCTGACGGGAACGTTGATTGTAAGTACTCAAATCAGCACACCCGGCTTTTTCAAATCGCTGATAGCGCGACTCCATTTCTGTCACCAATTTATCCATCAGTTCAATAGCGCGATCGCTATCTTTAACAACTGGTGAATACAACCACCGCATCTCCTCAAACTCTGGAAAGGTGACTCGTTTGGGGTCAACGAGGGCAACTTGCAGGTGTTGCGGCGAATAACGAACGAGTAGACTTAGAAGGAGCGATCGCAAAAACTCACTCTTACCACTCCCAGTCGTACCGCCAACCAAAAAATGACAGGTATTTGGATCGCATAAATCAGCCTCTACCAACTGCCCCTCTAAATTTACCCCAATAGCAATTTTTACTGGTGCTGCTGGGGGTAAGAATTGTTGCTGAACATACTCCTCAAACTTAGCAATTTGCCGATCTGGACGGGGCAGATCAATACTGACATACCCAGCTTGCGGGGCAATCAGAGGCGGATTTGCTAACCCGATCTGCACTTGCAAATCAGCTGATAATTTCAGCAGGGCGTTAACTTTAACACCAAGATGCGGTTTAAGTTTCACCCGGATGAAAGCTGGACCAACAGCAGATCCGTGGTAGTCTACACCAATGCTAAAAGATTGCAAAGTTGCAACCAATTCTTCACCTATAGCATCAGCATCGGTTGATTGCTGATTATGTTTTATGGGCTGGGCATCTTGCCCGCCCATTCCCTGTTGATCGTGTTTATGAGAGTGTGCCTCATCTTTAGATTCTTCTACAAAGTAACTTTGACACTTTTGCTGCTGTGGACAAATTTCGCATAGATACGGCTGGGTTGTTGGCGGCGGTGGATTGGGATGAGGAGGTTCCCATGTCAACCATTGGCGCATTTGTTGTAACTTATAGGGAATCAGCTGATGCACTGTATTTTCTAACTGTTCCCAGGTATACTGATACTCTTTGAATTCTGGCAAAACACAGTAAACTGCTGAGTCTACGTATAGTTTTTTCTTCTGCCATAGCATATAACTATAAAGGGCAACCTGAGCTAATTGCGCTGAGGGATCTACAGGCTGATAAGTTTTAAACTCCACCACGCAAAGGCGCTTTAGTTCAAAGTTAAAGACTAAGCAATCAAATTCCCCCGTTACCCTTTGCTCAGTCCCATCAGGTAGATTAAAGTAATACTCAAGGCGGCGTTCCTCAGTGACAAAGGTATCACGAATAACTGTTTCTGCACTGCAATAGCGCCGATTGATGACCAGCAACTCGGCAAAGCGTCTGATTAATCCTTGTAATCCCTGCCAAACTTGCAACAGTGCTTGAGCAATGCTTGCATCTTTTTCCTGCAGATAAGAGGAGAATTTTATTTCATAAAAAAGCTGCTGTAGATTAGAAGCAAGTTCCTCTACCTGCAACTGGGATGCGGTAGGCTTAAACAATGCTGTAAATCGTGGTTCATGAGCAGCTAAACTAATAAATTCGTCAGCTAATTGATGGAACACATTGCCAATACCAATAGCGGTATTTTGTGGTAAGAATTGAGTATTTCCTCCAAAATGCTGGTGCAAATAAAACAGACGGGAGCATTCAAAGGCAACTCGTACTTTAGTAGCAGTTAAAGATGAATTTTTAGATGTTTCTGTTGAATGTTTTGAGCCATTAGCTACCATACGAAAAAATAATTACGAATTACGTGCAATCACCAAACACTCATTTTGCACTTTGGTCAGCATGTCTTTAAAAGCGGGAGTATACTGACCATCTTCATCCACAATTTTACGAAGTGTATAATTGCCAATTCCGGTAATTACGCCGAAAAAAACGTTCTTTCGTTGCCAAATCTCTCCATTTTTAGAGTTTTCGTCTTGGCTCATTGTAAAATTTGCGATCCACCGGGGAATTGACAATCCGAAGGCAAAAGCTATGATTTGCGCTTGTAGCAAAGTTTCATCTTCAAACTGAATTTTGTACGTAAACCGAGCCAATTGGGCACCAATAAGTAATAGCCATCCGGCAATTGAATTATGAAAAGTCCACTGCACAGGGGCAAACACAGGTAGAACCAAGCTCAGGGTTTGGGTGTCCCATTCTAAGTTGTACATAGTGATGCAAGTATCAGGAAGCGGATTGCCATCCAAAAAGAATACACCCTTGAGAGGCGTTGGTAAGTTGGTTTCGGCGATCGGGATCATCCAAGTTGCAATATTGTCGAGTTGCTTTTTCTCGATTGATTCAATCATTATTTCTTTCCGGTTTTACAAGTCATAGCCAAATCCACTTACAGCTATTTTCAGGTACATAAACCACGCTTACGGGGCACAGCATTTTTCCCTACAGTCTATGAGCAAAGCCTTGTAGTACTAAATTATTAGGGGTAACGGCAGTCACTTTTTCAAAATCCCACTTTACTTCTGTAAATGATTTCCATTGATAATTTTTCAACAAAAATAGACAAAATATTTGAATTAAGGCAATCGATAAAGATCTGCCAGGACAAACTCGCTCATGTTCCTTGCCGTTCCAAGATAAAATATCTGAAAAATCTCGCGTTAAGTCAAAACTATCTGGATTCTGGTATCTTTTGGCATCTCGATTAGCGGTAAAGATAGAGCCAAGCAACCGGGTACCCCTTTGGAATGGGCATTGTCGCTCACCGATTTCAACTGTACCCCCCTCAGTAGTGAGTTGGCTGACAAATCGCACAGGTGGATAGAGACGAGCTGTTTCCAAAATTACTTTATTGAGCAGTTTTGACTGTTCTAAAGCGTATGCGCTGGGAGTGTCCTTTCCATCCCAGACAACGTTAATCTCTGATACTACCTCATCTCTTAAGGCATTATTCAGGCAAAGAACACCAATAACAGATCCCAAAAGCGCACTGCTACCGGCAGTTCCGGCGATATGAATCATATCGAACAGGCTGTTAGCAATTTGGTGTTCGTTCAACTGATACTCGGCATTCCTTTGCATGTACGATGCCCATTTGGGCGATTTTTTGTATCGCTCGATTAAACGCTGGCGATGACGAATGTTCGGTGCTGTTTTAAACGCCAGCAGATACTTGCTAATGAAATTTGGGAAGGATGCGAGAGCCAGACCAGGAATATAACCAGCCGATGCAGTAATTTCTTCCTCAGATAATGAGATTTGGAAAACAAGTTGGTGCAAAATCGCCAGCATCATCTTGGGCAAATCATTACCGATATGTAACTGACCCTGTGTAGCAGCGTTTGATAGGGATTGATCGACTAGCTGTCCTAAAAACTCTGCCTGTTCAGATGGATCTGGTAATGCTTGCAATAACACAGCACGAACCCCTGTGTGTTCATTACCATTCATTCCCAAGCTCAATGGATTGTCGAGCAGATAGCTAGGAGCTAATATTCTAATGATACCTAAATCATTTCCCCGCAATTGAGGCTCGACTTGCATCAGGTCTCTCACCTGAGAGTGAGAACTATGCATGATTGCCTGATCTACTGCAAAAAATTTGTCTCCGATATTTTCCTTGCGGATGTAGAGAAAATCCCTCCATGCTGAAAGCATGATCGAGGCATCCATATAATAAACAACTAAGCGCAGCAGCCTGCCAATGGGAGTGTCATAACCGACTTTGGCGAGAAGACTTGAAAGCCAGATCTGGCGGTTGTGGGCTTTGAGGACTTTATCTTTGAGTTCCATAATGTTTACTAAAGGGGCTAGGGACTAGGGAGCAGGGGGGAGCAAGGGAAGGGGGAAATAACTTTTGACTCTTGACTCTTGACCAAATAATTACTAATTCGTAATTCGTAATTAAATGGGTTCAAGCCCCCACCAAAGATGCTTCCTTTGGTGGTGCTTCTAGGTGGTGGGTTCAAGCCACCACACTCTTGTAACTACGAATTACGTAGCTTGCTTCTCGTCGGAGGCGAGTATTATCAATTACGAATTATGTTGACTCTTTCTAGTTTGAAACTAAAAGGTTAAGTTTTAGATATTAATGCTCTGAGGAATTTTGGAAGGAAGCAGATACTCATAGCTTGGACGGCTCAAGTTGCGCTGATTGATGGTATGTTCAACCCGTTGGAGATTGCTCTGGAAACCCTGCAATAAGGGTTTGACGCGCGTGTCAGTAAAGTATCCCTGTGGATATTCACCGAGTTTATTATAATATACAGATCCTAGCAAATCGAGCAGGTTATATTGCCGTTGGGCCTGATTTAGGGGTGAGAGCAAATTGAGGTAGTCTTGCTCAGTAACTTCTCCGTTAAGAGTTGAGGCGGGCAAATAACCTGCCAATGGTACAGCAGCGGCATAGCCCATCAGATCTTTCTGCGGAAAGTTAACCGCAGCATGTTGGGCGCTGGCTGTGAAAATGATCAGCGTGACGCCATCAACTAGGTATTCTCTTGTCTCAATACGTCCATCTTCACCAAAATCGCTGATGCGTCCACCATCATAAGCTTGAACTTCATCTGCCCATGCTTGGAGGGCTGCGTCATTCTCAACGTCTTTATCTGTAGTGTAGTAAAGGTTCAGGTAATCCCAAACCCATTGATGAATGGCATCCCAGACTAACAGTGCATCATCCCGGTAAGGATAAACAGGTAGCAAGTTGCAATCGCTTACACCGCGCTGTTGGAATTGCTTTGGTAACATGGCACTACTGAAGCCATAGCTTTGCAACCCCCGCACTGCTAAAACCCGTGAGTTATCAATTGTCGCTGAGAGCAATCTATCCACACCACCGCTAGGAGCAATCAGAGTCCGTTGGGCGGCATCATTGATCGCTAAAGTACCCACAAAATGGGGGCGTAGTAGTAAGTTAAGGGGATGAGTAGCTGGTAGTTGCCGATAGGTAGCCATTACAAAAACACCCACAAACAAGTGCGTTCGGGCTAGGTGGGTAACAGGTTCGTGGAAGTTGGCATCTGCTATCTGGACAACTGTTTTGGCAAATAGCCAGGCGTACTTACCAGAGTTAGGCGTAATAATCGGGTAATCCGGTCCTGGGGTTTGCCCACATTGAATGGCTACTGGGCGCAGTAGACGGGAGGGGTCTGAGCCTTTGGGTAAGGCAAACAGTGCTAGGGGAGCATAGATATATTTTTGCTCTTGTGGGAATGTACCGTTAATGACACCCTCAAAAATTCCATAATCCGCCAGGTAAAGTCTTCCTTCTTCCCCTGCTACTTTTAACGAATCTTCACTTCCCATCACTGCCTGGTAATGCTCATCTGTAACTGGGAAGCGATCGCCAAGGCTGGTTACTCTCTCAATCATTACGGGATTGTAGCCAGCTACTCGCATATAGGCAAACACTTCATCTTCTTGAAAAGTTTTGCCAATTGCCGGCACCCCAATCACCGGGAACAACTTTTCGTAGTCCTTCAGATTGGTTACATGTCCTGTAGGCTGTCCTTCATACAGAAGCTCAATGACTTTATTCAGAGCATCTCTGAGGATTATGAGTCCGTTTTCCTTGAGAATAGAAAACAACAGATCGTCGATTTCTCTAAAATCTTTAGATATTTCTTTAATCAACAACTGGGGAATAATTTGCAGCAGCCTAGCAATAATGCTGATATTGAACGGTATTGCCCCCTTGAATAACACTTCCAAGATAAACATTTTGACATCATCGCGGAGCGATTTGGAACCGCGATTACCTCGGTTGGTAATCAAGGTATTGACAAAAATAACTCGTAATTGCTGAGCCAACAAAAAATACCAGTTAGTGGAGAACTGTTCTGCAGAAGGTAGCTCATCCACCATCGCAATCGGTGGAATATGGGTATAGTTATATTTATATTCCTGCCTAGCTATCTCCAGGCTTTGAGTAATTGGCAGACTTATCAAATTATCTGGTGATGAAGCAGTCATGGACTTTCGTGCATATAGTGTTCAAAGAGAACTTCAAAACTCAACTGAAAAAATTCAAGAAAGAGATCGCCCCCGTGGTCGGTTACACCAAAACTTGATTCTCTCGTCAGACATTGTCATTACTATGTAACGAAATGTAAAACGCTTGGAACCCTTGCGATTGCTTCACTTCGCTTCGGACATAGTTATAAATTTTCCCGCCTACCTACTTATTGCAATTAAGTATGGTACTACCAATGCAGATAAAGTTGGCAATTTGATTTAGTACATCATTGTGGTAAAGCTCTACGATAGACATCAAACATGTTGTGATTAGTTGTGATGTACCCTTCTTGGTTAGTGAAGTAGAGAGGCTCTCCTACATGTTCATAAACCTGCTGGGTTAAATTACGTCTAAAAGTATTAGCAAGTCCGCTAAGAAATTCTGCGTTACTCCTCCGTGCGGGTGTCACTTTTGTCGGGATGGCGTTATCAACTCCAGGAATTGCTTGTCCATGCATTTCTGGTCCAAGAAGCATTCCAGTTGCTGGAGGTACTGTTGGAACAAGATCTTCAGTGTTTGCAATTCGGTAATGCTTTAATTCTCTTTCCCTAAATTTCTGAGCAAATACTTGGTCTCCAACTCTAGGACTAGCGTAGGTGTAGAGAATAGGCTGTTGAAATTTTGTATTTGTTGCAATATCAACCGTAGCTAAGGTAGCTAAAGCAGCCCCTAAACTATGCCCTGTTACAAATATCTGAGAGTCTGGCGGACACTTTTGTTGGTCGTTAAGTATCTTAATTATTGCTTGTCCTAGAGATTCATTATTTCCATTGGAATGTGTATAAATCTTGTTGAAACCGGAACTAACATAACCCAGATTTGTGTTTTTTAAAAATGGCACCTGATGAAACTCAAAATCATACAACAATTCTGGTGCATCAAGGGTTCCTCGAAGTATAACAAAGATTTCAGCAACATTGCCCAAGTTAGCTGGAGTTTGACGTTTAGCAATAAATCCAAAAGGCACTATTTTGGAAAAGATAAGTCCATACTCGGTAAACTTGAGAACATCAAGAAGCTCGTACAGAACTCTGCCATCTCTACTGGGATCAAGGATAGGACTAAAATCTGTAGGAATAGCAGGATCACAAGTGGTAGAGCCTGTTATTGTACTTCCAGGAGAAAAATCAGGTATCAAAGCCGGATTGTTCGGAGGGTTTTTATCGAAGTTGTACTGCTCATACGCTCTCTGAACCAAGTTAGCAAGCTCCATTGCCCGCTGACGGTCAAAACCTGAGTTAATAGGGATTTGAACTGAGGACATAATTTATCGAGAGAAAGGTGGAGTTGAACCGAGATCAATACTGTTTGCAGAACATTCTTGAACTCATTGAATTCTCTAATGAGGTTAGTTAAGCATGAATAAGCTTCATGGTTGTGTTATTTTATAGATGTAAGCAAAATAAACTTATGCACTGTTCGAGATGCTCTGGCAAACAGGCTAGAAAATCCCCCACAACAACAGTCTGTTTCTGTGGATAGTCTTGGGGTAGTCATGTCCCGATTAGACGCTCTTGAGGCGAAACTACAAATGTCGAGTCATCTCCGAAAACCTGTCCCCAAGCTTGATTTATCACCTTTTCCTCTACCCCCCGCAGACATTCGCACAGTTTTCTTAATCTATCAGTGATGGCTTCTGTCAGGTATTGCATTGGCTTAATTGAGTCAACAGCAAAAACTATTTTTTGACTACCAAGCAGACTGTCTGTTCTTCTGGTTTAGCTTTGGGGTTAAAAATTTCAATTTTATTTTCCTGACATAGCTGATTTATTAACTGTTCTATATCAGATGTATTCAAATTAGAAAACTGACTGTTAGTATTTTTAATTAATGTTGGTCGTCCCATAAATCCCTGAGTTATAACTAGATTCAACAAATAATCTTTTACAGAGCGCAAGCCCAGCTTGTTTGGTTCTGGTTCAGTACCGCCACCTGAAACAATGCCCAAATCTTGTAACAAAAGACAATCCTGTAAAATCTTAGAATTGCGGATTAAAGCTTCTAATTCCTCTAAAGTAATTGTTTTACCTGCTACCACCAATTCATGAGCAAGTGCGGAATTTACTAAGTTGTGGTAGGTCGCCAAGTAGTGAACAGAAGAAAGTGTGGGTTTGATGTGATGATGATTAGTATGAGTGAAAATCTGTCTATATATTTGGTTTCCAATAAGGTTTGGTGTCCCTAACTCTCCAGCCCGAATCAAGTACAGAGTTTGACAGAGATTTTGCTGAATCACTTTTTGACAAGCATTCATCACATGGAAAAAACTATTCATGTTTGGCTCTTCTGTCCAAACTACCCCTACCCGTTCTCGCTTACCAGATTGTTGGTAACTCAAAGAATAACTGGCATACTTTCCAGTTATGAGTTTAGGCTTAATTTCCTGCACTTTTAAGGCAGCTAGAACTTCTTGCAGTATCCCAATAAGTTCGGCTGCGGCTAACAGGCTAATTTTGGTAATGTTTCCCTGATTTTTGTTATATTCCTGCTGCCATAGCAATTGAAATTCTGCTTGAGTCGTATCTGTTTCTGGTATATCCTTTCCTAGAGTATTTTTGTACCTTTGATACTCCAACCGCCCCAGTACGGTAGCAGATCTGGGTGTTGTTTTGCCACCAAGATAGTTTTGCTCTAACGCTTCCCGTTTCAGTGGAAAAATTGGAGAATTAGGCTGGGGATTTGCTTGTTGATGGAGTGGATTTAGCCGATAAGCCCAAAGTGCTTCCGCTTGCTCTAGAGTAATGCGTTTTAATTGAACTTCTCTATCAATCCGAACTTTGTCAGCTTGCTGAATGCGGTCACTATTCCGCTTCCAAGTATCAGTAATAACGCTGATGATGACCAAAAAGTTTTTTAGGTAATCATTGTGAACGGTTGTATTGACGTTAAATAGAGCTTGGAAATCCTGAGAACCATCTGGCAAGCGGGCGATGTTGTCTAAACTATCAAAACATAAAACAATTGGTTGGGTTTCAGTAGCAATTCTGCCAATATTCGCCAAAAGATTTTTAGCCGCATCTTCTGTATCAACGCAATGTTTAACTTTTAAGGCTTGCATAGACTCTTCACTTAAGTCATCTCCCCGCAACCACTCGCAGGCTAAGGGATAGAGTTCTGGATCAGTGAGGTCATGCAGTACGCTAAAAAAGATGTCGGAACTATAGATACCTGCTGTTTTGTAGGTATCCTTGAGGTGTTTAATAAATTTTTGCCGATCGCTTTGTAATAACTCCCAAAAACCATTATTGAAAATCCGCTGTTTAGGGCTGCGTTTGGTAAATACAGATAAACTTTTTAGCCAGAGTATCAACTGCGAATCTTGTTGACCTTCTGGCACTTGCATTAAGCTATCAACAGTATATTGCAAGATATGACGCCAGATGCGATCGCTATCAAACCATGAACCGATGTAGGCAAAAAAGGCTTTGGGGTTGAGGGTGCGTTTGAGCCTACCTAACAGATAACTTTTGCCAGAACCCATGTCACCTACTAGCAACACGGTGCGGCTACGATGATCTGTAGCAACCAAGTCTAGTAGAGATTCAATCTCAGTTACTTCCTCTTCATGAATTGACTCAACCATTTGTGCCAAGTCTTGTTGCTCGCCCCAAAAGTTACCGGGTTTCAGATTTATTAGGTCAAAAGGGTTCACCTCACGTTTAATAAGGTCATCAATTGATGTCATGCTTGAACTCCGGTAAGCTTGGAAAACGGATTTAAGAGGAAAAATAACTACCATTAAAATTCGCTAGTTCACAGTAATAAAGAACAGCGAGCCACCAACATTTTGAGGAATTCCAGTATCTATTTGTTCTGGAGTATAGGCGTTAGCTTCTTGCAAGGAACTCAACTCTATTTGGTCATTTGCCTGCAGACGATAGAGCGCTTTATCTAATTCATCCCGTGACAACGGAGGTTGTAGCTTTTGCCGCAGATGGAAGATGGGCAAATAATTGTCAGTACCGAGTTCCCGATCCAATTTCTGGATAGTTTGTAAAATATCTTCGTCAGTAAGATTGATAATTGTTATAACATCTGACTCTCCCGTAGTAGGTGCTATAGCGCCTTGCTCTGGCTTACCGCGTAGAGATTTCCGTAAAAAGCGCAGGTAATTAGTCAGCATATCCAAGCTAAGAATGGACTGATAACCTTTATCGGTGTACTCATCCCGCAAGTACTCTAGTCCTCGATCGCAAATCCAGACTTCTTTGATTTTTTTATCTACGTCAATCAGTCCACGGTCAGCTAGATTTTCAATGATTTCCTGTCGCTCTTTAGTGGGGATGCCTGTTTTGCCAGGACTAATCTTTTCCTTTTGACACGATCGCAGCACTTTTACTTCCTGAACCGTGATTGGCAACTGAGCAGTGTCAATCTCTAGTAAATTTTTTCCTGCTGGAGCAATTTTAAGTTTTGTGATTTCGTAAGAACAAGCAACTAATTCGCGAAGCTGCAAATTCTGACAAATCCGATCTCGCTCTGCTGCTGACGTTTTATCGTTCGGTTTAATTTTGGACAATGATGACCGATAATTCTCACATCCCAACAATCTTAGTAAGAACTTTAGCTCTTTGGTGTCCATGTGGCTAATCTTCCCTGTATCTAAATCAGCGCTACTCTAGCTTGAATGGCAAGAATTTACACACTTTTTCCAACAAGGGCGAGAATTAGTGCGATCGCGCTTTGAACACTACTAGAACAGGCTGTCTTATCTACCCCTACACCCGCCCCAGTAGACCAAACGCCCAATTCCGCACTCTAACTAGTAATAGCGCCACCCCTAACCTAGTCCACGTATTAGCAAAAGCAAAAAGCTTTACCTGCTAAAACTAGCTCTGTTCCTTTTTGCGTTTCACCCTTTTCAATCAAACACCATCCTAACAACAACTACGTTTCCTTAACTACCAGATAAATTGCTAGTCCACCGTAATAAAGAACAGTGAACCCTCCCCATCTTCGGGAATTCCAGCGTCAATTTGTTCAGGAGTATAACCCCCAGGCTCTTCCAACGGACTCAATTCTATTCGTTCAGCTTCTTCCAAACGATAGAGCGCGTTATCTAATTCATCCCGTGACAATTGAGGTTGTAGCTTTTGGCGCACATGGAAGATTGGCAAATAATTTTCAGTACCGAGTTCTTGATCCAATTTCTGGATAGTTTGTAAAATGTCTTCGTCAGTGAGGTTGAGAATCGTTCCTGTAGGGGCTTCGCCATTGGTAGCTGCTGAATGAGATTCTTGCTCTGGCTTAGGGGGCAGATATTTCCGCAAAAAGCGCAGGTAATCACCCAGTAGATCAAAGTTAATATTTGCATTTCCCTTGGGATTGTAATCATCCCGCAAATACTCAATTCCTCGTTCGGTGATCCATACCTCAGCTTTAGCCTTTTTGATTTTGGTTTCAGCTTCAATCAATCCCCGCTCACTCAGGGTTGTTAATATCGCCTCTTTTTCAGCGGATTTCAGCGATGAGGATTTAATTTCGCTGGGGGTAATTTTGTTTTCGGCTTTACTTATTTTCTCCAGCACCTTAAGCTCTTTATCTGTAATCGGTGGCGATTCGGCTGGATCGTTCAATAAGTCTTGACCTGGCGATAAAATCTTAACTGTAGCAATCTCGCGGGAAAAGTCAATCAGTTGGCGATCGCTCAAATCTCGACAAATTTTTTCTTTCCCTTTAAAATCCTTAAAGGCGCTAGCAGTAAGGCTTGACCGATAATTCTCACATCCCAATAACTTTAGGACGAACTTTAGCTCTTTAGTATCCATGCCAGTAATCTTACTTGTATATGAATCAGCACTACTCTAGCTTGAATGGCTATTATTTACACACTTTTTTTAATAAGCGCGAGAATTTTAGCTAGTCCGATGTTTTGTCTACCCCCTTACTCTTCGCAGTATACCAAATGCCTTACCTCGCACCCTAACTGGTAACAGCGACAACCCTAAACCAGTCCAAGCCTTAGCAGGAGAAAAAGACTGACCTGCCAAAACTAGCTCTCTTCCTTTTTGCGTTTCACCGTTTTCAATCAAACGCAATCCTAACAACAATTGCGTTTCCTGAAACCGCTGTAGCCTGATCCTCTCCAGCTTCTCCGACTCAAATTTATAACTCGCCAAATAATTCAATTTATCTTGTAGATAACGAATTGCTCGATGAAAATCTCGCTGTTCGGCGTGAAAGCGATATTCCATCAACAATTCTGGTAAATAATAACCCTTTTTACCTGCTAAAGCCAACCGCACGAATAAATCATTATCCTCACAATTTTGCCAATCAGGCTGAATAAACCCCAATTCTTGTAAAGTTTGGCGGCGGAATAACGTTGCGCCAATTTGAAAGCTTTGGGTAACAAATACAACTTCCAATAAATTATCTACAATACCAGCTGGTAAATTTGTTCTACCCCAACGATGGGAGTTTTCCTGAGTCTTTTGCTTATCCCGGACATTATTAATATCAATTACCCAATGGTCAGTACCGACAAAATCAATCCTATCTTCATCTAAAATTGCTACAGTACGTGCTAGAAAATCTGAAGTTAATATATCATCATCATCAAATTTAATAAAATACTCCCCCTTTGCAGCATCAAAGCCAGACCGCATATTATTACTTTTGCCAATATTCTGCGGATGACGGATGTATTTTATGCGGTTGTCTGTGTACTGTGACATCAGTTCAGATGTACTATCTTGAGAACCGTCATCACAAACAATTAATTCAAAGTCTTGATAAGTCTGCTGTAGTACACTTTCAATGGCAAAAGGCAGCAGGTTGACACGATTAAAAGTAGGAATGCAAATACTAACTTTTGGCATTGGGAAAATTTGATAATGGCTAATTGCTAATTGCTAATCGTAGTCAGGCAATTAGCAATTAGCAGTTTTCACTAGTACATCACGGCGGAAATAAAGCTACCATTCGGAATTGCTAGAAAGCCTGCAACTCAAGCTTTTTTAATTTTTAATTTTTAATTCCGCGCGGCGGTACTAGTACCGTGCGGCGTAAATACGCCTAC
>CAZZVG010000042.1:0-13380 GCA_964657295.1 Iningainema sp.
TGGAAAATCGCCAAAATAACAAGGTTAGACAAGCGATGCCGACGATACGGCTTAAGCCATATCGTCGGCAGTGCAACAGGTGTGATTTTATATTTTAAGTGTAAATAACTACTGGTCCGACGAAATTATGTCAGTAATTGTTGTGTTTAGTGGGCAGACTCAAGGTAACTGAATAGGTTTTGCCCTAAAAGCGATCCATAAAATTGGCAATCCCCGTCTCTACAGAGATGGGGATTGTCAAAATTTTTTTAAATTACATAAAAATTTGCCAAGAATTACTCATCAAAATTTATAGTGGATGTGGAGTTCATTAATAAATTTTTGTGAAAGAAATTACTCTGCTTGGTTCAACTGGCTCAATCGGTACTCAGACATTAGATATTGTAGCTCAGTATCCAGACGAATTTCGGATTGTCGGGTTAGCTGCTGGAAACAATGTAGAAATGTTGGCTGCTCAAATTCGGCAGTTTCGACCAAGTATCGTAGCGTTATGTGCAGAAGAGAAATTACCGAGACTTATTGAAGCGATCGCAGATCTTGATCCCCAACCAATTTTATTAACAGGTGATGCTGGGGTGATTGAGGTTGCCCGCTATGGTAACGCCAAAACCGTTGTGACGGGGATCGTTGGTTGTGCTGGTTTGTTACCGACTATCGCGGCTATTGAAGCTGGTAAAGATATCGCGTTAGCAAACAAAGAAACTTTAATTGCTGGAGCTCCTGTTGTTCTACCCTTACTCCAAAAACACGGAGTCAAAATATTTCCTGCCGACTCAGAGCATTCCGCAATATTTCAGTGCTTGCAGGGCGTCCCAAAAAACGGTTTACGACGAATTTTACTCACAGCCTCTGGCGGTGCTTTCCGTGATTGGCCAACAGAAAAGTTAGCATTCGTGACAGTTGCTGATGCCCTCAAGCATCCCAATTGGTCAATGGGTCGTAAAATCACAGTAGATTCAGCGACTTTGATGAATAAGGGACTGGAAGTGATTGAAGCGCACTTCCTCTTTGAGTTAGATTACGACAACATTGACATTGTTATTCATCCCCAAAGCATTATTCACTCCCTGATAGAGTTACAAGATACCTCCGTCTTGGCACAACTTGGTTGGCCTGATATGCGCTTACCCTTACTATATGCTTTATCTTGGCCTGATCGTATCCACACTGACTGGGAACGATTAGATTTGGTAAAAGCTGGAAATTTAACTTTCCGCGAACCAGATCACCAAAAGTATCCTTGTATGAAAATAGCTTATGCAGTCGGTAGATCTGGAGGTTCGATGCCGGCTGTGTTGAATGCAGCTAATGAACAAGCAGTCGCCTTATTTTTAGACGAAAAAATCAGGTTCCTAGATATTCCTCGGTGTATCGAATCGGTGTGCGATCGCCATCAGAATGATAACCGTCCAGATCCTTCCTTAGATGATATTTTAGCCGCAGATCGATGGGCAAGACAGCAAGTTTTGACAGATGCGGAAAAACTAGAAACTCGTCCGCAGATAATCTCTGTACATTGAGCGATCATTCCTGGATGGTACACGCCCTCCTATTTCATTTGTAGAATAATCTCAACTCCGCGCCGCGAATGACGCGTTCATGCTGAAAGGCGTGCTAATGCATCCTTGAAATCTGGAGGTAACTGACGCATTATCTTGCCTTTGGCGCGATCTACTGCCACAAGCGTCACCTTAGCCGTGAGGTATAACTCTTGCTTGTGAGGACATTCAATCATATAGTCCCAAATAATGCGGACGCCCGATACCTCAGTCATGCGCGTTTTTACTACTGCTGCCATACCTAAATGAATTGCACGGTGATAGCGTACTGACATTTCTATGACTGGTAAATCACAGCCCAAAGCTACCAAATCGACAAATGCAATACCTATTGAGTGCAAGCATTCCACCCGCGCTTCTTCCATCCAGGCTATGTATGACCCGTGCCAAACAACACCTGTATAATCTGTGTGGTGAGGTTGCACTCTGATGGGATATTCAAACCAATTTTCCAGGCTACGACTTGACAGATTGTCAATGGCACCCGTGGGTGGAAGTTGTTGTTGATTTGATGTGTTTTCCGACATACTCAAAGTCTTTGATCCCTTCTCCCTTAGAGAATCAGGCTGTAATAAGTACCCTCAGTTATACCATTTGGCTGTTTAGGTTGCTATAGATGAGATAGGCAAGCTAGGGGAGCCGCCAGAAGTGCATTCTCGAGCAGAATTTTGTGGAATGATCGGCACCGAATCACTAACACCGCTTTGCAAGGGTTTTATGACTTGCAGGGGTTTGCACGGGTTGCTTGACAATATTAGCAAGTTCCTGCAACTGGCTAACTGCCTCTGCGCCCTCTAACTTCATTAATTCGCGGTCATCTCGCATCTCCGTCCAGGTGATCCCGTAGTCAGACACTAAAAACCGAATGAGATGGTTTTCCCCCAAGCTAACCATGAAAGAAGCACTGTTCATTTGGTCACCGCAAGTATAGCAAGACGCTGGATACCCACGCCGCTCTAGTACGATCGCCAAGGCTTGTAGGTTCATCACTAACTCTTGGACAAATTGCCGATGTTGTTGCGCTAGTCTCAGAAACACGTTTTTCCTCCAAACACCACAATTAATTGAGTCTCTTTCACATTTTCTTTAGATTTTTGCTTCCAGTGGTATTGTAAACTATTCATTACAATTTCTTGACTGACTGAGAGTCATTTATTGGCTACATTGCTTAAAGTAGTCTGTAACGGCTTTTTTCGCCGTATCGTAGTATTCAATTTACAGATTTATAATTTCGGACAGAATTGCTAAGCTTAATGTTTTCTTTACACAATTCCATCAGAGTAGATGGTAATACACAGCATACCAGTTTAAGAGTAACTCATATTTGGGGCAAATCAACTACTTAAAAAGATACATATTGCTTCTTCATCAGTTATTTGCCGTCAAAATTGCCACTCTCAGTAGCTTAGACGCAGCTATACATGTTTTTACCCCTGTTTAAAGAAATTAATCGTAAATACGTAAACACAACCTCTGATTGAAATTGCCAGTCTGGTATACGGTCTGGGCAATTTGCTCTTTTCGATTTGGGACTGGCAAGTCGTTGGATAGTTACTAACTATACAGAAAACTTACACAATTCACAATCTCATTAAAATTCAAATTGTTTTACATATTACTGACCATAACTAAATCAACGAGTTCCGTGTTGCCATTTCGGCATCATTTTCATTAATCTTAGTTAAAAAGTAGTCTTTTATACTATTTGTCAGGTGTTGTTAGTTTTGTATCCTTTGTACTTAACAATCAAAAGTATCAGCGTGAGCGTCTGAAGTACCGCTACTTGGTAAGCCCATTCGTGAATTGTATTCATGGGACTGAGACATGACAACTTTATACTTTCATCGATGAAGACTTAATAAAAAGTTAAAGGCAGCTTGATTGCTTCAGCTGCCTTTTTGAAAAACTTTTGAATGCTGAGTTTAGACGACTTGCCACCAACCAAGAGCTGGTCCGATAAAACGTATAATTATCCAAAATGCTATCAAACTGCCAATACCAAATTTCGCAATGCGACTTGACCATTTTACAAATAGATCCGCTTGCGGTTTGGTGATCGGAACCCACGGTAAAATGGTTGGTTCTTGACCGTATTTTTCTCCAAGAGCAGTTTTGGTTGAGTCGATGGGGAGTATTATCTCCCGCACCTCTCAGTTAGATCCGTGCGTGCAGCTTTCACTGCACACGGCTCCCGATGTTCTTGGCTTGCGCTTTTGCTCATGTGCTTGTAATCGTGGCAACTCTCGTGAATTGCTTCAAGATTATTTTTCTTCCAGTTGGCGTGATTTCCGTCGATGTGATGTAGGTGAACCCGTTCCTCATCGATGAACTTTAAGCCGCAGGATGCACATTTATGGTTTTGCTTCTTAAGAGCTTTAGAGGTTTCACCGTTGTAGAGCTTGCTATTACGTTCGCTCCAGTAGGTTAGATCTCCGTCATAGGGGGATTTTGTTCCTTTGACCATGACGTGTTTATTTTCGGAGTAGGGAACTGCTGGAAATGCCTTGTCTAGTAATTTCTTGCTAGAGTAGCGGTTTTGTTTGGTTTCCTTGTTAAATACCTTGTAAGCTCTTGTTTCGATGTGGTACAGGGAATTCCTGGAGCCGTCCATCTTGCAGAACTTATGGTAATTTCTCCAACCTCTAACTACCGAGGCTAATTTCTCAGCCTTTGTGGTAGCACCATAATTCGAGTTGTTGACGATGTGTTTTACTTTCTGACGGAGCGCTTTGAAGTTGTCCACTGAAGGGATACTTCTGAACTTTCCGTTTTTCTGGATTTTAAAGTGCCAGCCAAGGAAATCAAACCCATCTGTCGCGGCGGTAACTTTGGTTTTCTTTTGGCTTACATTCATTCCGCGTTTGCGGAGAAACTCGCTGATTCTTTCAAGTATCTCTGTTACATCATCTTCGGGTCGAAGTATAATAACCATGTCATCCGCGTATCGGACTGATGGCTCGGTGATATCACTGGCTGAGGTTTTACCAGTGATTCTCTGTCCTTGATTCTCATGGTAAGAGTGTATACTCTCAATCCCGTTGAGCGCGATGTTTGCTAGTAGTGGGCTGACCACTCCCCCTTGAGGTGTTAAGAGTTCGGGGAATTCTAGGTTGACTCCTGCCTTGAGACATCGGAATATTCCGAGTTTTAAACCTTTAGGGGCAATGAGTTCGTCCATTATTGCTGAGTGATTAATCCTATCGAAGCACTTTTCAATATCGAGTTCAATGACTCGCTTATTTATTCCGTTAGCTTTGGAGTTAAGGTTTAGGAAGATGTACTTTTGTGCATCATGGGCGGAGCGCCCAGTTCTGAACCCATAGCTCCTGGCGTGGAAAGTGGCTTCGTGTGCTGGTTCGAGTGCATATTTTGCGAGGCATTGCCAAGCTCTATCCGCGATGGTGGGTATCTTAAGCATTCTGGTCGTCCCGTCCTTCTTAGGGATGGGGATTTCCCGTAGTCCTTGATGCAACCAATTTCCACTATTCATTTTCAGTAGTTCTTCAAGGTTGAAGCGTTCTTCAAATGAGAGCGATTTTTTCCCATCAATACCAGCCGTCTTTTTACCAGCATTTAGCTGAGATACTTGTCTTATTGCCAGAAATCGAGCCGAGGTTGATTTTAGAATAAGCTTTTGGAGAAACCGCGCTTTCCGCTTGTCTCCAACTTGAACAGCTTTAAATACGCGCTTTTGAAGGCGGAAAAGATTTCGGCGGAATTTCTTCCACGGTAAGGCTTTCCAAGATTCACTAGTTTTGTAACTGTGTCTAATCATTTTCTCTTCTGGAGTTTGTATTTTCTGAACACCTCAGTCCAATTACGGACTGTCCTACCCTAACTGTGGGGATTCTTCCGCTCGTCTGGTCTACCTGAGATTCGACTGTCTCAAGACCCACAATTAGTTTTTATTCGTTCCCTCGGAGAGATTGATTGTTCCGTTAGATGTAGCCAATTCGACTACTGGATTCCCTAGACTCTTGCCGTTGCTCGCAGTATGTTCGGCGGGAATAAATTCCAGTGAGGTCAGGGATTTTGCGTTGCGCCCTGCCTGCAAATAAGTCGCTTTTCTAGGCTCTGTTTCATCATAGGAACTCCCTGTTAGCGCCAGTGTCAACCCGCAACGGTTGTCTGATTGCACCCTGTTCCCAGCTTCACCCTCCAGAAACCGAGTCTGGTCAGTGTGGGCAGATAAGGAGTCAATTCTGAGTCTGAATGGCAAGTCTTGCACTTGCATCTGACCGAGAGTTCAGCCCTTAATGACAGTAATCTGCTGTCGGGCTGGCTTAGTTATGTACGGACTGGATACCGTGATTCACTAAACAACGAATCGCACACGACGCTTTGCTTCACCCATAGTGTTGAAAATAAATCCGTGCTATCGCTGATAATAGCGCTTACCAGACTGCGATCGCACATAAAATACTCAATATTTATTGAAAATCTAAGACCAGAGCCTAAAGCGTCTTATCTTAGATTTTCCTCTAGTCTTAGTTTTAAACTATCCGTATCCCTAATCTCTCTACCTTCCATTTCTCTGTTGACAAAGGACAAATTATCTTGAATTTCTGTCTGCGGTGACAATGCTTGAAGGAGGCGTTGATGAGACTTCTCCGGACTCGTTGTTACTGAGTTTCATCCTCATGAGTAGGAGAAAATAGATTGGGATCAAGATAGTTAATGCGTGCTAGGGGACTGAGGGCTGCGAGAACTTGTGCACCATAGGTTCGGATCACCACACGGGTATCTAGCAAAGCAACGATCCCCTGAGCGTCTCGCATCGGCGCAATCGCCCGTTGTAATTCATTCAAAGCCTTTGGCAACAAGTACAAGCGAAACCAGTCCTGGTGCGATCGCTTGTAATGAGATACCATACCAGCGACTAAGGGATTTTCTAAAGATGGTAGGGGTAAAGTCGCGATGATTAAAAGTTGAGGAGTAGGCAGAACGCTGTGATGCTCACGCCAAAATTCCCAACCACTGATCAAAATACCATTTTCATCCAGACAAGTTTTTTCCACCTGTACCCGTGAACCAAACTCTGAAGCCAGAATTGCCCCAACTTGCGATTTCAAAGGCACATCACCTACCAGCACAACTGTTAATCCTGATGTGCTAGCACTAAGACATATTAGTGTGCGAACTTTGTGAATAAATGCTGGTTGAAATTCTGGGGTATTAGGTAAAGGCAACTGATAAGGGATGTACAGTTGAATTGCCGAGGTGTGGCTATCTGAGGAAAACTTTAAGCAAGTTAAGTCATCCAAACCCAAGCGTTGGCGAAAAATTGGTGCCTCTGTTTCTGCGTCTAAGGCACTGCCAATTAACACCACAGGTTGGCGATCCCATATTGGTGATAGTATTTTCCCTAATTCAATTGGGGTACAGTGCAAGGAAAATAACCCTTGACGACGGGCAATCGTCGCCCAAAGAAGAGGAGGAGGGGAGTGGGGTATAGAGGAGTTTTGAATACAATTTTGAAAGATCTCGAACTTTTTCCAAGGCTCGGGTAGATTAGCCACTTCTAATACCGAATAGAGACGCATTAAAATCTCTTCTTCAGACGGGGAGAGCAGATAACATTCGTAGGGATTAGCCGGATGCTGGAACAATTCATGTGTTAATTGCACTCGCGCACTCCGAATAACTTCCGCTATTTGCGGACAAGCTAGCATGATCCCCTCCCAGTCGGATGGTTCAACACTAACGGTAAGTTGATGACGCACCCAATCTTCTAAATCGTCCACACCATCAATAATTGTGGGGATGCCTTGAGGAAAGTCATTGCTATTATGTAGTTGTGCTCTTAACCAAGCTTCATGGGAAACAAGCAAGAGTCCTTGGAAGTCGTTGTCGGGCCAAGTGTTACCTATTCTAATCGGTTTGTTGACTTGCAGCCATTGCTGTAGACGAGGGATTTCCACTTTTAGCAGGCGTTGCTGCACTGCCTCTGTGGCAACAATAATGACAGAACCATGCCACATCAGTGCCGATGCCACAAAGCTGGTACGATATCGCCCTTGATAACCTGCAACTGCCCCTACTTGAATTAAGGCGCTTCTTCTCAGGCGTAAGGCTCGTGCCACCAACCTTGCCATCGTCAAATGATGAGGCCAGGAAGGGAAACCTGCCTGACTTCGCAGGAAGTTATGTAGTGACAAATGAACTTCGGCCTCAATCACACGCTTTTCATCCCATACAAAGTAATGTTTACTGCTGTCTTCTCCATTTCTATTATGTTGTTATTTGCCAGTGGTTAATTGTTAGTTGTTATATTAACCACTAACCACTAATGTCAGGGCGGGTTTAGAAGAATATTGCATCTACAGTTGACGCCGAGATCGCCTTTGTTTTACCCACGACACACTCACCAATCACCAGTTACTTAAATTATGCCAACTTATACAGGAATCTCCAGCGAAGCTTTTAGGCATCCCCTGGATCGCCAAGCTGAACAAACTTTACGTAATTTACCCGGATTTGACTTAATCGCGCGTAAATTCGTGGAATTTTTCTATGAGCGCCCTCAGTTAGTCTATCTTATGGGTAACAGCATCCAAGTTGGACCACGTCAATATTCCACTATTTACCAGATACTTCGAGAATGTGTGCGGGATTTGGACATTTATCCAGAACCAACACTCTTTGTCGCGCAAAACCCTCTAGCAAATAGCTATGCACTGGGGCAAGAACACCCTTATATAGTCATAAATACAGGGATATTGGATTTACTGAATGAATCGGAGATTAGGGTAGTTTTAGCTCATGAACTGGGACATATTAAATGTGGTCATACTATTTTAATTCAAATGGCGATGTGGGCGATGAATACGGCTTCCGCCCTTGGTGAATTCACTTTTGGGATCGGTAATTTCGTAAGTCAAGGTTTGATTTATGCTTTTTATGAATGGCGGCGCAAAGCTGAGTTATCTGCTGATCGCGCTGCTTTGTTAGTTATGGATGATTTAAATCCCATTATGACATCAATGATGAAAGTCTCTGGTGGCAGTCTTAAATATGCTAACGAGTGCAGTTTACAAGAGTTCATCCGTCAGTCAGAAAATTATCACGCACTTGATAGAGATGGACTCAATCAAGTTTACAAATTCTTGATTTATAATGGTTCTCAAGGTACAATGCTCAGCCATCCTTTTCCTGTAGAACGGTTACATTTCTTACAAGAATGGGCGAGTTCGGAAGAATATCAGCAAATTAAGAAAGGAAATTATCAGCGATCGCCTACTTCAGGTGCAGTCGATGTGACGGCGGAAACCTCTCCAAACGAAGCCGAAATTTTGCGCCGTCAAATTGAGGAATTGCAAAAAGAAATTAATAGAATTCAAAACCCTGATCGGTAAAGCAGTTAGCAATCAGCAATCAGCTTGTATTATTTGTCAGGTAACAGAGTTAGATCTGTACAATTTACTTGCTGACTGTTAACTGCTACGAATGAAAATTATACAGTCGGAGCAAAGCGAAAATCTGCGACTAATGGCAGTTCAAAAAGGGTTTGCTCTGATAGCCTTTGGGAAAAGAAGAGTATTTCTAAGTTCTCTATTTCGCCAGTAGCAGGATTAAGACGAGCAATGACACCATAATCAATTTCTGCAGGTTCTTGATCTGGGTATGGGGGACGTTTGTTAATGTACAGAGTGTCACCTTCGCTATTGTATTCAAACTCTAATTTCGCGTTCATATCATTTGTTGTATGTTGCTGTTCTGGAATAAGCAATCAGCTATTAGCTATCAGCTGTTAGCATCAATAAATTTGCTCGTTGACTTATTGCTGAAGATTGACATAAGTCAGGTTTTATGCTATTAGCACGACAGCACTCTAGGCTAAATGCTTCAATAATTTGGTAACCCACTCAACAACAAGACCATTGCCTGTCCATGCTTTATAGCCAATTTAGTCTTGATGTTTTCAGGTAACCTTTAGATTTACTATTTCTGAAAATCTTTGCATCTTTGCTCATGTTACAGAAATAACCTACAGCAACCTTTTAGCATAAATTCTTAAAGAATATCTTCCTCTAACAATTGCTATTGGCACAGAAAAATCCCGCTATAAATACATTATAACTCCCATTGTTTTTAAACTCAAAAAGTAAGCATTCAGCCATCAGTAGGCATAACTGTAAAAACTCGAGTTTTGTTACCGTTCCCTACAAAATTTCCGAATACAGTTGACTTGTCAACTGCTTTAACCTACCCTTTAGGGTCGGAGAGTGTCAAAATGAAGTCCTGCCCCCTCAGAGTTCGTTAACTATGTCGGAAGAAGATATCCGTGCTGCGCGGTTGGAAAAAGTAGAACAGCTCAAGCAGCTGAAAATAAATCCCTACGCCTATCGTTGGGATTCAACCCATCACGCGGCTGAGTTGCAGGAAAAATTTGCCGATTTGCCTACTGGTGAAGAAGTAGATTTGGAAGTTACCATTGCCGGACGTATCATGACACGGCGTTTTTTAGGTAAACTGGCCTTTTTCACTTTACAAGATGAAACTGGCACAATTCAGCTTTATCTAGAGAAAAAACGCATCCAAGAAGCTATGGCAGATATTGATACTGATGCCTTCAAGCATTTGGATAAGCTGGTAGATGCAGGTGACATCATCGGGGTTCAAGGGACGATTAAACGGACTGAAAAGGGCGAGTTATCTGTTTATGTCAAAACTTATACCATTCTCACCAAATCTCTTTTGCCTTTACCTGACAAGTGGCATGGGTTGACGGATGTTGCCAAGCGCTACCGTCAGCGTTATGTTGACTTGATTGTTAACCCTGAAGTCCGACAAACCTTCCGCCGCCGTGCTCAAATTACTGCTGGGATTCGTAGATACTTAGAAGATCGTGATTTTATAGAAATAGAAACTCCTATTCTTCAAGGAGAACCTGGTGGTGCGGATGCAAGGCCATTCATCACCTACCACAATACATTGGAAATGGAGTTGTATTTGCGAATTGCTACAGAACTCCATCTTAAACGGTTGATTGTGGGAGGTTTTGAAAAAGTGTTTGAACTGGGACGGATTTTCCGTAATGAGGGAATTTCTACCCGTCATAACCCAGAATTTACTTCAGTTGAGCTTTATCAAGCCTATGCCGACTATAACGACATGATGGCGTTGACAGAGGGAATGATTACCACTGTTGCCCAAGATGTAATTGGTACACTACAAATTACCTACCAAGGTACGTCGATTGATTTGGCTTCTCCTTGGCGACGTGTCACTATGCACGATCTTGTCAAGGAATATACAGAGTTAGATTTCAATTTTCCTACTCTGGAAGAAGCAAAAACTGCTGCTAAAAATGCTGGTATTGAAGGTGTGGAAGGTTGTACTTCTATTGGTAAAGTCCTCTACGAAGCTTTTGAACAAAAGGTGGAGGAAAACTTAATTCAACCTACTTTTGTCATCGACTTTCCTATAGAAATTTCGCCACTGGCAAAACCACACCGTTCTAAACCCGGTATAGTGGAGCGATTTGAGTTATACATGGTAGGGCGAGAAACGGCGAACAGTTTCTCAGAGTTGACTGATGCGATCGATCAGCGCCAACGCCTAGAAGCACAAGCCGCACGCAAAGCAGCTGGTGATTTGGAAGCACAAGGTGTGGATGAAGATTTTCTCACGGCGTTGGAGTACGGTATGCCGCCTACTGGTGGTTTGGGTATTGGGATTGATCGCTTGGTGATGTTGTTAACTGACTGTGCCAGTATTCGGGATGCCATCGCCTTCCCGTTGCTGAAAAGTGAAAAATCCCCATCTGATACCGAATAAGAGGCACTCAATTTTGCGGCGTATCAAAGTTAAGGTGTGCGTAAAAGTTTAAGTATACCGTGAAAGTCTTAGATCCCCGACTTCTGCGAAGTCGGGGATCTAAGACTTTCAAAATGCTAAATAGTAAACATAATGACATAAAATAATCAAAGAAATTCCTTTAAAATAGTAATTGTTCGGGACAAGCATCCTTTGCAGGCAAAAGAGATTAAAGATAAACTAAACTCCCTCATCAAGGAAGCTTCCACAAACGAGCCGAATTTGGCAAGAAGGTTAGAGGAGATAAATCGTTGGGTTAAAGATGTCAAGCCTGGTTCGCTGACAGCAAAAAAGTTTGTGATGCATTTTCTCCTGCAAATAATTAGAGATTCTCAAGTTTGGCTAGAAGTTGCCAGATCGTCACAAGAAGAGCGACAATTGTATTATCAGCGAATGACGGCAACTGAAAGATATTGGTATAGTTATCTGTTTCCCAAATGGCTCAAAGAAACAGATCCAAAGTTTTATCTCTGGAAGCAAAAACTGATGGCGGGAGAATTTTATCAGACTGATGCTCATGTTCTTAAATCTATCGCTACTGACATTGTGCGTCGTGAAGGCACTTTTTGGCAGTGTTATGTAGCAGATTTGTCAATGGCAACGGATCTTATTGTCAGTAGTAAGCTGGAATTGCCTCTTTGCATTCAAATCACCAGCCTCTCTGATGAATTCTCTCAAGAAAAGTATGATAATTGGGAAAATACTCTGCAACAATGGGGTATAGATAAAGGACTTTTCTTAAGCTCTAATCCTAAAACCGATCTAGCAAATAGGATCGTCAATATAGTGCTATACAACAGCGATCGCATAACAACTGGTCATTATTTAAAACTTAGCCTGTAATCTCAAGTTAATTAAATTCACTAATTTTCAAGCAACAGATATTACTCACCCTCTCGTAATTAATAGTGGAAGAAACACCAAGCGCTCGGCAAGAGAGATTAGAAAAATTCATTCAACATTTAGAAGAAGCCAGACAGCTACAGCGAGACTGGATGAACTATGGACTTGAATGTGTAGACTCTTATGTTGAAGATGTGGAAGAAGATTGGCTGCAATTGTGGCGGGAAAATGAAGATGAGCAACAAATGATTGTTGCTGTCACCACATTTTTAGAAAGTAGTGACTGGGCGGCTATTAGGGTACGAAAGCAGCTAAAACACAAGTCCCTCTCAGAAACTGCATCTGAGTTAGAAAAATGTTTAACTCTTCCTGAGGAATCTAACAGAGTTTTTGCTGTTAAGAATGTGTTAGCTGAAACCTTAGATTCGAGGAACGGTAATGATGAAATCGACTTAATGGATTTAGCCGAGAATCTTGTTGAGAGGTTAACAGAAATTGTTGAAAACCACAATTAAAGAATTGTAGTACATGACGGCTGAAATCAAGTTATCATTTGGAATTGCTGCTTGCCTCCACCTCAAGCTTTTTAAATTTTTCATTAGCATGCCTGTAAAGACGTTCGGAGAGAACGTCTCTACAAACTAATTTGCCACTTCCGACATCTCGATAACGTGCCCATCATAGTCCTTCACCAGAAAATTCAATGGTTTCTGGCTGCGAAGCTTGAATTTCAAACCACGAGTTTCTACTCGCATTAAGATCATCTCCAAACAGTCGCGATCAAAGCAAACGTGGCGTTGCTGGCTTTTGCTACCTAAACTCGCTCCGGCAATCACATGAAGTTGAGTGTTTTTCTTCAACTGATACCAAAGTCCCTCGCTGGCGTTAGCCATTCTGCTACTGGAAAAGCTGGGGGCACTAGACAAGTAAAGCGGATCGACTCCCGTTGCCCCGATAGTTTGTTCATAGTTGTAGTAGTAGTGCAAAGGAACTTCAGCTGCTGGCAAATTTAGCAGCCCTTCATACAACTGTCGAGCTAACTCCATATCCGACACCATGACGGTGTAGACTTTCGGAGCACTGGTAAGAAATAACCACATGGCACCAGCATATGCTGCTAACAGCATCACCATAATGCCTTGGGTGGAGAACAGGCTAT
>CAZZVG010000043.1:0-13377 GCA_964657295.1 Iningainema sp.
ATCCTCATAGGGATGTTGATTTAAAAAACAAACATCAGGTATCCATACAGAACAACCAGAAGGAGCTTGGATAATTTCTGTTCTCAGTTGATTCACTTCTGCTTGCAATGACTGAACTTGTTGTGACACATCTTCTGCCAACATATCTAGAGGCACAGGAATCAGCAGATTATCACCACTGACACTCAAACCTGCTTCTAAGATTTTGCCTAAATTGCCACCTTCTGCCCAGATGCTACGAGCCATGATTATACGTTCGGGAGCAACGGCACGAATACGTGCCAGAATATCTGGCTTTGTCGTTCCCACTTCCAACCCTAATTGTTCTGGAGTTCCCCAATTTTTAGATTCCTTTGCCACTTGTAGATAAAGAGGCAATTCGGTTGTGTTTGTGGGATATTGCTGTAACTTCATGGCAGCAGGATTAGAAGTACAACATAAAACAAACACTGCCTTGCCAGGGTAAACTAAAAATGGTGCTACGTGATCTTGTCCTGCATAGGGATTCAACGTGATGGCATCGACACCCCAGTCTACAAACACAGTTCGGGCGAGGATAGTACTTGTGTTTAAGTCACTGTATTTGGCATCTAAAATAATCGGTATGTGGGTGGGAATGGTTGCTAGAGTTTTATAAAAAAGCTCTAAACCTGGAGTACCTAGGGCTTCGTAAAAGCCAAGTGTAGGTTTATAGGCACAGACTTTATCAGATGTTTCCGAAATGATAAATTGCAGCCAATCCCACAAACTAGCGATGATGTCAGAAGATGCGTAACGACTGGGGATCATCTCTGGATTGGGATCAAGTCCTACAAATAGTAAGCTTTGATTTAGTGTGATCGCCCCATTCAACTTATCAAAAAAATTCATAATTAGCAATAAGCAATTAGCAATTAGCGATTAGCGGTAATTAGCTAACAGCTAATCGCTATTACCTAAAAGCTAGCATGTTTTCGGATATCGGCATAGTGTTTTGCTTTTGAGTTCATTTCAATGACGAACTCCGTGCCTTGACCTATCCTGGAATTACATTTCAACTTTCCTTGATGTTTTTCCACAATAATTTTCTCGCTAATTGATAGCCCTATCCCCTTTCTTCCATCTTGTTTAGTCGTGAAAAATGGTTCAAATATATGTCTTTGAACGTGAGGGAGAATACCTTTTCCATTGTCGGAAATGCGAATGACGACTTTGTGTTTTGTTGATTCTCTTTTTTCACTTTTTGGAGATTGATCATTGCCAACTAACGACAAATGTCTGCTGATGATTTCTGTCCGAATTAAAATTTGGGGAGTAAAAGAATGATCCATTTTCATTCTTTCTTCTAAAGCATCAATAGCATTCGTCAAGATGTTCATAAATACTTGATTTATATCTCCCGGATAACACTCTACTAATGGTAAATTCGCAAATTCTTTAGTTACCTGAATTCCTGGTCTATCTAGCTGTTCCTTTAAGCGATTTTGTAAAATCCTGACAACACTGTTAAGTCCCTCATGCATGTCAAATTTTCTCATCTGATTATCGTCAAAACGTGAGAAATTATGTAAGGCAAGGACAATTTCTTTGATGTGTTCAAACCCAGATTGCATTGACCACAGCAATTTCAGGAAGTCGGTTTTCATGAAATCTATATCGAGGTGTCGAAGTCCTCTGGACTTGACTAACTCAGTTGTGGGATAATGATGCTGATAAAGTTCAATTAACTGAATTAATTCTTCAGCGTATTGATTTGTCGGATGTAGAGTGCCGTGAATGAAGTTAAGGGGGTTATTAATTTCGTGAACCATGTCGGCCACAAGTTGACCGAGATTAGCCATTTTTTCATTCTGCAATAACTGCTCTTGAACATATTTTAGTTCGGAGAGGGCATGATCGCTCTGCTGGGATTTTTCATGGGATAGGGCTTCGGCAAATTGCCTTGATGCTACTTCTGTTTGAACTTGTTTAAAGAGTTGGCGTTGCTTGATGGCAATCGCAATTTGGAGACTGAATTGTTTGAGATATTCTATCTCCCAATCTTGCCAAAAAAGACAACTGCGATCGTCATGAACAATCAGTAGTCCCCACAAGGTATCTTGGATTTGGGCTTTGGGATTTTCGATGGAATCAGAAACTTCACTCCAATCTTCTTTTAAAACAATAGGAATAGCTAAACTCGCTTTTACCTCATTCCCTATGGGTGTGTGAGAAGCATTTAGAATATTTCCATCAAATTCTGGGGTGATTTGATATTGGCACCAGTTCAAATCTCCATTGGGGATGGAAACAAGCGATGTTAAACCGAATGCCACTGATTCAAAAGCCACGACTCCATCACCCTGAGAGTCAAAGCAGTAAATCATCGCGCCATCAGTTTGTAACAACTGCCGTACATCCTCGACGACAGTTTGTAATATTGTCTCCAGTAGAGAACAAGAGTGAATGCGCTTAAGAGTCGATGACAAAAGTCTATCCCGCTTTGCTTGCTGCGGTGTAATTGGTGTGGATTTGTCCTTTTTTCTATCCTGGTGAGTTTCCATCATTTGCACTGGCTTGCCGGATTCATCCCACGCTGTTGTAGTTTGGATGCTTTGTGGTGTTTGAGCTTCCAACTGATGGGTAACTGGTTCTTTAGTATGCATAGCTGCTGGTATTGTAAGAAAGATGTCCTATGCTTCTCTCTTTTGAAGCTGTCCTAGCACCCTGGCGATTAACAAAGTAGAGCCTGTTGAGTTCACAACGAACGGAACTCGTAGCAAGTAACGGTTAGCGACGAGGCAAGGTTTGCAATTTTGTTTGCCTTGCATTAAATATCAGCCGATATCACTAATTTGGATTGAACTTGGAGATACGTAAACAGAACAATGTAACTTGTCTTCCGACTCTTAAAGTCATCATCTCAAAAAAAATGGCTACGGTTTGTCTGTCTATAATCTAAATATATCTAGAACAAAGTATATAAAATCACTCAAAACTTGTAAAAAAACTCGTAAAACCTTGTTTCATAAAAGTGGCGACTTCTTGACAAGACGGCAACACACGTTTTCCGGAAATTGTCAACAGCTTTTTGTAGCTTGTTTTGATAAAGCTATCTCTTACCTAGACAACGGAGGCTACAGTATAATCAATTCTCACAACCGCAACTTTTTTACAAATAGAGCTTTTTTCGGAAAATTTTTAAAACTAGAGTTGATAACTAATGACAATAGATGAAGTCGTACTGCTACTGAAAGCAAGCCTTCTGACTAGTTTGACCCCTTTACAAGAGATCGTCTTACGCTCTTCATGGGATGGAAAAACTTACACCAGTATAGCACATGAAGCTCACTACGGAGAAGAGCGAGTTCGGAAAGTAGCTTCTCATTTATGGCAAATGCTAAGCGATTTTTGGCTTGAACCGATTAACAAATCTAACTTCCGTGCCTGTATTGAACCTCGTCATTCTACCAAAACGCAGCAGCAGTTAATTAAGGAATTTAACCGTACAGTCACCGCCATATCCCTAGAATTTCCTAGTGGCCCAGTATCCATTAACTCTAGATTCTACATTAAGCGTCCGCCAACTGAGGAACTTGCTTGTGCAGAAATCGCCGAACCAGGAAGTGTCATCTGCATTAAAGCTCCTCGGAAAATGGGGAAAAGCTCCTTAATTCTACGGATTCTTACTCACGCAACAACTCTGGGTTACAGCACAGTGAGTCTAGATTTTCAGCAGGCAGACAAAGCAATATTTAGCAATCTTGATAAGTTTTTGCGCTGGTTTTGTGCAAATCTCAGTCGTGAGTTAGGGTTAGAAGCAAAACTTAATGATTATTGGGATGAGGAGATGGGCAGTAAAATCAGTTGCTCTATCTATTTTCAAATGTATTTACTTCCAGCTTTGTCTAGTCCTCTAGTCATAGCATTGAACGAAGTTGATTGGGTCTTTGAATATCCAGAAATTGCTGGAGACTTTCTCTCACTGCTGCGCTACTGGTACGAACAGGCTAAACGTGTGGAAATTTGGCAAAAACTTCGCCAAGTTCATGCTTACTCAACATCCATTCTGACTCCCCTAAGACTGACTCAATCTCCATTTAACATCGGTTTGCCAATCAAGTTACCACCATTCACTACTGAACAAGTGGAGGATTTGGCACAACGCCACGGACTGGATTGGACAGATGGTAAAGAGCTTGAGAGGTTGATGGCAATGGTGGGAGGACATCCTTATCTAGTTAGACTAGCTTTGTATCACCTTGTGGGTAAGGGGGGATTAGAACGAGATCTCGGGCAGATATTGGCACAAGCACCAACGGAAACAGGAATATATAACGAGCATTTAAGACAGTATTTATTAGCACTAATCGAGGAACCAGAACTCGAAGCTGCTTTCTATCAAGTGATTACCGCTCCCAATCCAGAGAAATTAGAGCCAGTACTGGCATATAAATTGCAAAATATGGGGTTGATTAACCTGGAGGGCGATCTCGCTTACCCTGCTTGCGAGTTATATCGCCTCTATTTTAGAGAGCAACTGAACACCAGGCGGCAGTTAGAGAATGCAAAGCAGGAACAACTAGAGAAAAAAAACCAATTGCACGGCCTCTCCAGCTTGGACAAACTGACTCAGCTAGCAAATCGCTGCTACTTTAACACCTACCTGCAGATGGAGTGGCAACGCTCAGCTCGCGATCGCTCTTTCTTCTCACTGATTTTATGTCATATTGACAATTTAAATATTTACAATAAAATATACGGAATCACAGCAGGAGATGATTGTTTGCGGCAAATCGCTTATGCTATCCGTAACTGCGTCAGACGCTTACTCAGTAATAGCAGCTTTTCGTATGCCAGTTCCTTCAAAAGCACAACTCAAAGTACAGGTTATAAATATGAGCTAAGCTCGGTATTAGCAGCTCGTTATAGTCATGAAGAATTTGCTATTCTTACCCAAGGAGACAGTGCTACTGCGGTACATATTGCTGAAAATATCCGAGAGCAAGTCAAAGCCTTGGCAATTCCTTTTGAATGTCCTGGTAGCAGTGATCTTATGAATAATGTTTTAACTGTTAGTTTAGGCGTTGCTAGTATGATTTGTGAGAACGAAAACGAGCCTTCTACTTTAGTCATTGCCGCTGAAAAAGCTCTGTTTCAAGCAAATAGAAAAGGACACGATTGCATCATTCTCAACTAAACTGTATTTAAATTTATGAAGATCATCAAACAGCATTCCTAAATTATTTGTCAAATGGCAATTAATGGAAGACCGGCTAATAGCTGAGGCCAGCAAAGGTCGATAATTTTCGAGTACAATCGGGAGAGGCGATCGCGCTATTTGTAAATTCAGTTAAAAACGACTGATTCATCAAATTTAATTTGACGAATCATTATAATAACTTAAAACTGTTGCCGCCGATTGCTCAAAAGTTCCCAGAATTTTTTGAGTTAATGGAAATTGCAAAAAAGCGTTGGAAAATTTTTGTGGGTCTTGGTGCTGCTACACTTACATTTCTAGTAGGTGCAGGATACTGGTATGTCTTTATTGAGGGAGCACCCCAGTTAGATCCACCACCAACAAATGTTGCTGGCAGTGAAATGACGTTTAAGCTTGAAACTTTTCATAGTCAGGCAATGGGTGAGGTGCGGCGATATGGTGTCATTCTACCTCCCGATTACAATCACAATTTGCACAAAAGCTATCCCGTTATTTTTCTTTTGCATGGTGGACACGATGATGCACGCGCTTGGGTAGACAAAATTGGCATTATTCCGGTATTGGTTCAACTCTACAAAAGTGGGAAATTACCGCCATCGATTGTGATTACACCAGATGGTAATGATAACCGTGGCTCCAGTCCTTTCTGGGACCCTAATTATTATGATGGACCTCACGGCAATGTCGGTACCTTAATTGGTGAAGAGTTAGTGACTGTCGTGAAAACACGCTACCGTACCTTGAAAAAACCCCAATTTTGGGCAATGGGTGGACTCTCATCTGGTGCTTGGGGGGCTTTCAATATCGGGCTACGTCATCTCAATAACTTTAATGTTTTTTTCAGTCAGATCGGTTATTTTACTGATGATAGCGGACCCCAAAATAGTCCCCAAGTCTTTGTACAACAAATTCCCCCAAAACAACGTCAAGCCATACGTATTTATCTGGATGCAGGACTTAATGATTTAGTTGGGGGTGAATTTCTCAATTCCAGCCAACGCTTCCATCAAACATTGAATAACCTGGGTATAAAAAACGTCTTTTATACGTATCCGGGCGGTCATGGGTTATCTGGTCCCAACTATGGCTGGAATTACGACCACAAACATGCTGTAGATTCTCTCTCCTATGTAGGTCAGCAATTTCAAGAAGCAATGCAGCACAACCATTCGGAGAAGTCCAAAATTCCCAACCCAAAAACACCCTGATAAATGACACGTAGTAGGGTGGGGTGGGATATTCTGTAGAAGAGCGCACTTTATGTAGACTCGCCCATATGCAGCTAAAACGCCTCACGAAATATGGCTTACCGCTCTTAGGACTGTTACTTTTCAGCCTCTCTGTATGGGCTATTAATAAACAACTGAAGCACTATACCATCCCAGAAATTTGGCATAGTCTTAAGACTGCTCCTACTAATAGTTTACTGCTAGCACTGACATTTACAATCCTCAATTACTTAGTCTTAACTACATATGATGTTTTAGCTTGCGGGTACATTCGCCATCCTTTACCCTATCCTCGTATTGCCCTAACTGCGTTTACAAGCGCCGCAATTAGTAACACAGTTGGCTTCGCTTTATTTACTGGAAGTGCTATTCGCTGTCGCTTATATGTACTTTGGGGCTTAACATCGGTTGAAGTTGCCCAGATCATCGCCTTTACCAACTTAACCTTTTGGTTAGGACTAAGTGTAGTTGGTGGGGTCTTATTTTTAGTTGAGCCTCTAGCAGTCCCCAAATTCTTCCATTTGCCTTTCACTTCAGTGCATCCAGTGGGAATCGTTTTGCTAGCACTGGGTTGCGCTTATCTGTTAGCAAGTTTAGGGTTAAAGCGATCACTGAGGATTGGTCGTTGGTCTTTTTCCATACCTTCAATTGATGTTGCTGTCCTACAGATTGTCCTATCCTCTATTGATTGGAGCATTGCTGTTGCCGCACTTTACGTCTTGTTACCATCAACCCCTAATTTATCATACTCAACCTTTTTCAGTATTTATCTACTCGGTCAAATTGCGGGACTCATCAGTTACATACCCGGTGGGTTAGGCGTGTTTGAGACAGTTTTACTATTTCTCCTCTCCCAAACAATTCCTACTACTCAGATATTTATCGCCCTCATCCTCTACCGAGTTATCTACTATTTTATACCTTTAGGCATTTCTATTTTATTATTAGGCATACATGAAATCCGACAGCGTCAATTAACAGCATCACTCCTTCGCCCTAAATCAAAAGTGAAAAGTTGAAAAAAGTCTTCAGTCATTTCAACTACAATGAATGTATCCTTTGCGACGGACAGATTCTTTCGGAGAGGTACTGTCCTCGCCTTTGCGTGAGGCAAATCTTTCATTCTGGTCGCAAATCGTTAGATATCTCCACAATACCTTTATATCCATCAATCCGTACCTTCTGACCATCTTGCAAAAACCAAGTAGCATTTTTAACATTTGTAATAGCAGGAATACCATACTCACGAGCGAGAATTGCACCATGAGAAAGCCGTCCACCAGCTTCGGAAATAAATCCTCCCGCTCTCAAGAGGAAGGATACCAAATTAATATCTGTATAAGGTACTACTAAAATCGTTTCCCGATCAATTTCTGGTAGAACTTGTAAATTCCGCCACACCTTTACCCGTCCTTCCACTTGTCCGGGACTGGCGGGAATGCCTTGCAACATTTGATCAGGATCGAGCATAGCAGTTCGCAAAGGTACTACAGGAGAATTATTGCCATAGACTATTGGGGGTACTGGATTTTGCTGAGTAGATTTTGCTGTTTGCGATCGCCGAAGTTTTACTAAATCCTGCAAATCTTCGACAAACTCTGGCTCAAAACCTTCAACAAGACGCCGTACTTCCTCCAACTCTAGAAAAAATATATCGCCAACCTGCTCAAGTAAGCCAGACTTTAACCAAACTTGCTCCAACGCCACAAAACACCAACGCAATTCAGCGTGGAATTGAGAATAAACCTCCATCACCCGCCCTTGGAGATTCACTCGTCTTTGTACAAATCCGACATTCCATCTTCCTTTAGTCTTTTTGTATATGCATGGTTCTCCTTGTATGAACTGCACAAATAACTGCTTGATTGCGTCTGGTTCTTCCTTCCAAGTCGGAACAGCAAGATCCGTGACGGACTCACTTAAATAAGCGTAACGGTGAAGCAATTTATCAAACTTTGTGAGAATTTCTTGCCCCTCTGGTATTTGTGCCAACTTTTCAAAGACTTGATCGGCAGTTGCCAGATTGGGTATGACTTGCTGAGCAGTTATCGCTAAATCTTGCAGCGATCGCACCACGGCCACCTCTGGCATCAAACGGCGATCAACTTCCCAGAAAGCAACACGAAAAATTTCTTGTCGTAACTTCACACTCAATGGAGCCAGAATACGATAGTAAGTCGCTTTAACGAGCAACTTGCGGATAAAGTCTATCCTTGCTAACAACAAAGCCGGCTCTAAATCATCCACTAATTCTTGAGTGAACTGAGATAAGGCTGGAACAAACCGCCTGTGATAATCCCAGTTGAAGTCCTTTGCCAAACATAATTCTCGCCCTACCAACCGCAACATTCCTGGCAAATTCTGCAAAATTGTCTTCAAGGGTGGCTTTGCCAACTTAGCGCCCCTAGTTAAAAACTCCAGACTTTCAGCAGGCATTCCCAGGCGGCAAAAAATTTCCCATAGTAGAGTCGCATTAAAGTAGACTCTCGAATAGTGCAGCGTTGCCATTTGGTTGAAATCCAGCCCAACAGCACGTTCACCCAGTACCAGAGCAAAAATTCCTCCCCAAACACAGTTAGTTGATGGTCCATTGATTGACCATGTTAGCGGATGAATTAATTGGGGGAGTGTTTCTGCCGCAATCTTACGTGTCCATATAGGTAATAAAGTACTGATAGGTCTAACTTGCAGAACCCAAAGAGTTTGACCATCATAACTCCACTCAATATCTTGAGGAATGCCGTGGTAATGTTCTTCTAAATGGCGGGCTAAATATGCAACTTGCTTGATTAATGCTGGTGGAACTCGTCCTTCGCCCTCCAATTGCACACCCTGAGAATCTTCCGTCTCGACAACCAAAGCACGATATTGCTCTGGTGTCACACGTCCGGAAACGACTTGAGTCGCTTTTCCGGGTAACGCTTCAATAATGATTGTATCGCCTTGCTTGGTCATGGGGTCGCGAGTAAAGGCAACCCCAGAAAAGACACTTTGGACTTGTTGTTGAATCAGTACACCCATTCTCTGTTCATTAAGACCGCGATCGCGTCGATACTGTACTGCGGTTGGATTGTCGTAGGACGCTTGGACAAGAGCGATCGCTTGCTGCAACCCGTGTTTGGTAGTGACATGCAAAACTGTCTCGTACTGCCCTGCGGCGGAAGCATGTTCGGTATCTTCTCCAATCGTGGAAGAACGCACCACAAGTGGGGATAACTTTGATGGCTGGAGAAATTCTATCAATGGTGCAGGGTCTTCGTATGGGGCAAGAACCCATCCCTTAGGTACTGAATAACCCCATCGCTTAACTTCTGATAATCGAGCTGCTTTGTATCCAAACAGCGCTGCATCCAAATCCTCATCAAGCGAGAGAATATTTTTTTGATTGCTGCGAAGAAATTGAAGTACCTCTGGCGATGATTGTACCTCTTCCACCAACGGACTGAGATTTTTGGGCATGTTTTTGTACATCCAGCCCAGTAGGGCTGCTAAAGCAACAGCCGCAAAAATTTTGGATGGGTCTTCGATGTGTAAAAGAGCGACAATTAAGGGAAATAGAATCAAAACTCCAAATTTTGCCCACTGTCTGGAGCGCAGAATTGTAAAACTTGCACCAGTCAGCAAAAAGACAAATACCGATGCTAGTGGATCGTGTACGCTAAATCCCCAACCAACACTTGTCGTACCAATTCCTTTGCCTGTCGAGTATCGACCAATGACTACGGCTATTAAGGCAATTAGTTCCCAAGCCGATCCATATCCAAAGAAAGCACGGGTTAGTAAGACTGCCGCAATGCCTTTAAAAGCTTCCGAAAAAACTGCCACAATTCCTACTAATGTGCCACCGTTGTAGAAAGCCGCTGAGGCGCTTATATGCCCAGTACCTAAATGTGCTAATTGCCGCTTATTTAGAACCTGAGATATCCACGTAACCAACGGGAATGCTCCTAAAAGAGGACACACAATAAAAATAGCTAATATACCCCAGAATTGAAACATTTGCGATTCTTTATCAATCAAATGAAGGGTTTACAACTTTGTACTTAGCTAATGTACACGCTACTTACGATTTTGACGGTTAGAGAAGTTAGAAAATAAAAATATCTGTCTTTCGATATACTTGACATACTTACTCGTATATAATATAACTTTTTAAGCACTCTTGTCGCTGAAACAGTCTAGGGAGTTAAATGTAAAGTTTCTGACCTGAACTTATGTCAGCGGTTAAAACCATCGCAGATCTCATTTGGCTAGCTAAAAATAAATGTAGAGACGTTACATGTAACGTCTCTACATTGCTTGCAGAGCGATCGCTATATTGGCTTTAAAAGACTAATGTCTTCTTAGTTGACGACATAAGCGGCTTTCAGCGCCCAAATAATCAGCGCCATAATCGAGCCTAAGATGAGCACGGTAGAGATGGTGACTGCTTTGGGAGTATCAGCACCCTGAAATTTCATGATTCCTCGGTTTAAATCGGACATAACTCAATCGTCCTCCTTGGTCACGCACGGTGTTAATTTTCCGTTTCGATTGTAGTCCCTTCATCCACTGACGATCCAAAATTTCTTATGTTATTTTGTTTAAGCTTTCAAAAACATGCAGTTTAAATAGGATGATGGCAGTTATATTGGTAGTAACTATAGCGATTGTTGTCGGATTGGGTGCGGCAATAGAGATGGGACTGCGTATAATTGGCTTTGGGAAACCACTCATTTACATTGCTGATGAGCAAATTGGTTATCTGTTAGCCCCCAATCAGTCTACCCGTCGTTTTGGTAATCGCATAGCAATTAATCAATATTCTATGCGCGGTGATCCAATAGAGAAGACTCCTTTACCCTCGACGCTTCGGGTACTCCTTTTAGGAGATTCGATCGCTAATGGCGGTTGGTGGATTGATCAAGCGTGGACAATTTCCAGTTTAATGATCCGCTCTTTAACACCAATTGTTAGTCAGTATTTTCCGAAGGTGGAGGTGTTAAACGCTTCAGCTAATTCCTGGGGTCCAAGAAATGAATTGGCGTACCTACAGAAATTTGGGAATTTTCATTCCCAAGTCGTTGTGTTGATGATTAATACCGATGATTTGTTTGCGACGGCTCCGACTTCAATGCCTGTAGGACGTGATCGCAACTATCCAGATCGTCAACCCGCTATGGCATTGGTGGAAGCCTTCAACCGTTATCTATCCAAGCCAAAGCCGATACCAGAAATTGATGATGAAGCAGGCGATCGCGTTGGTTTTAATCTAGAAGCCATTGGGAAAATTCAAGCGCTAACACATCAAGCTAACAGTCAATTTCTCCTGGTTATGACTCCCTTACTGCGAGAAATTAGCGAACCTGGATCTCGCGATTATGAAATGATTGCACGTCAGCGTCTGAGTGAATTTTGTCAAGAACAAAAAATTTCTTATATAGATTTTTTACCAGTATTTAACTCAAATTCTGACCCCGTTAGCTTGTATCAAGACCACATCCACCTTAACTTACAAGGTAATCAACTTGTGAGTCAGGCGATCGAGCGATCGGTTCTAGAGCTATTACTGTTAAAATGAAAGGCACTGCCTAAAATCATATTTTGCCGCAGGCTCCTGTCTCATTCAGCCTAAAAGTACCTAACATCCCACGAACATGCTTCTGTCGCGCTTTTTGAACTGCAACTTCTTCGTTAGCATCAATGAAATAATCGCCACTTTTTGATTCAACGATAATGAACCAGTTGTAATGCTCATCGATCAGTTCAGGGCGAACTCGCTCAAAAATTGCATAACAAAGCTGGTAAAACGCATCTCGTTCAGCTAGACGTCTTGCTAGCTCCTCTCTTGGTATTATGTATTCTGGAAATATTCTGCCCCGACGTGGTTGTCGATTGTTATGTAATTGTGTCATTTATTTATAATCTACTAATTTAGGTAGAGGCATGGTGAAAAATCCGAGACAATAGAGATATTGGTTAATAGGTGAGAAGCATGACAAAAACCGAATCTACCCGTGTTGTCCGCAGGGGGAGAATCTTCCCCGAAATCCAGTGGACTCCTGAACAACAAACACAATGGAGAGAAGAACTCACTGCATTTCGTCAGCGTTGTCAAGTTATTTTCGACCGTATAAAGCCAGAACTCATGGAAACTCACTACAATTGGTACATAACAATTGAACCCGATAGTGGGGAATATTTTATCAACCAGGATGAATTTACTGGCGCTCAAAAAGCGCATGAAAAATATCCAGGTGTAAAGTTGTATACTTTCCGCATCAACGAAACAGGTGTTTGCGGAACGATATGATATCCGGCTTTTTTGGTGATGAGGATGCTTTGTTTTTTGAGATTGAATTGCTTTCAAATAATGGTTTAGAACTACCTGTCGATGCCATGTTTGACACAGGGTTTTCTAATTGGTTAGCAATTAATAACCAAGATTTAGACGCTCTTGGTTGGACTTATTTGAAACAGCAATCAATGTTTACAGCACGAGGGGAAGCAGAGTTTAAACTGTATCTTGGAAAGGTACGAATTGATGGTCAAGAGTTTGATGTTCCGGTGCATATCGGAGAAGGATTATCTGAAGTTTTACTTGGTCGTCAATGGTTACAAACTCGAAAATTAGTGGTAGATATGTCTTCGGGATTGTTGACTTTAGGATACTCACCTTGAATCATACCCGTCCACAAATTCCTGTCTCATTAAGACGGAATGTGTAAAATAGACATTTTGGATATTTTTCTAATGCTTTTTGTAAAGCAGTCATACGATCTTGGTCAAGAAAATAGTGCTCACTCTCCGGCTCAATCACAATAAACCAGTTATAGTATTCGGCGATTAACTGGAAACGGAGTTTGTCAAAAATTGGGCGACAACGCTGATGAAACGCTTCGATTTCTGCTTGGTGTTTAGCTTTTTCTTCAGGATAAATTGTAATTTCTGGAAATAGTCTGCCTCGACGTGGGGTGGAATTAGAATGAA
>CAZZVG010000044.1:0-13377 GCA_964657295.1 Iningainema sp.
CATTCCCCATGCCCCATGCCCCATAACTCCTGACTATAAGTTAATTGTTTTTTCCTAAAGTAATGTTACCCGAACATGATATGATTCAGCTGGCTGAATGAGCAGTCAACATAATTAGCTGTACTGGTTTCGAGTCTTGTGAGCTTGTCAGACGAATCGATTAAACCCACGCCGACGACACAACAAGATGCTCAATCTGGTTCTGAGGATACAGAATCAGTGAGTTCTATGCAAGAGTTTTATCAACTCTACCAGGAGTTGTCGCTGATCACTCTTGTGTTGACGGGGATTATTTCTATCTCTGTGTTGTACTTTTATTCCCTAAACATTGCCCTAAATTATCTAATTGGAGCATGTACGGGTGTAATTTACTGGAGGATGTTGGCAAAAGATGTTGAGCGTTTGGGCAGAGAAAAACAGCAGTTGAGTAAAACTCGGCTAGCTTTATTAGTAGTCTTAATTCTACTGTCATCACGGTGGAATCAACTACATATATTACCCATATTTTTGGGATTTCTCACCTACAAAGCAGCGCTGATTATCTATGTAATTAGGGTGGCATTTGTCTCTGACTCGTCAAAGCACAATTAACCATAAAAGGCTCAACAGTAGTTTTGCAGGAGGAATATCCATAATGCAAAAAAAGCTCCTCTTCTCCAGTTAAGATTGGAGAAACAATTGATATGGAAAGAAAATGCCGAATTTTCTGAACTTCTTCAATTCTATTCCCCTTGCCGAATTGGAAGTGGGAAAACATCTATACTGGCAAATAGGTAACTTGAAACTGCATGGGCAAGTATTTCTCACCTCCTGGTTTGTCATTGGAGTGCTTGTACTAGCTTCCATCGCCGCAAGCAGTAACATCAAACGAATTCCCGGTGGGCTGCAGAACCTGATGGAGTACGCCCTGGAATTTATCCGGGATTTAGCAAAAAACCAGATTGGCGAGAAAGAGTACCGCCCTTGGGTGCCTTTTGTTGGTACTTTGTTTTTGTTCATTTTTGTGTCAAATTGGTCAGGGGCACTTGTTCCTTTTCGGCTGATTAAGCTACCAGAAGGCGAATTAGCAGCTCCTACTAGTGACATCAATACAACTATTGCCTTAGCATTGTTGACATCACTAGCGTATTTTTACGCTGGATTCAGCAAAAAGGGTTTAGGGTACTTTGGTAACTACGTCCAACCAGTGGCGTTCATGTTGCCCTTCAAGATTATTGAAGATTTCACCAAACCCCTTTCCCTAAGTTTCCGTTTATTCGGTAATATCTTAGCAGATGAACTAGTAGTGGCAGTGCTAGTACTACTAGTGCCTTTATTTGTGCCACTGCCAGTGATGGCTTTGGGACTATTTACCAGCGCCATTCAAGCACTAATTTTTGCCACCTTGGCTGCGGCTTACATCGGAGAAGCTATGGAAGACCATCACGGTGGCGAAGAACATTAGTGGTTTGTTGATGGTTGATTGTTGATTGTTGAAAACAACTAACTACTAACGAATTAGTAATGATTCCCAACTTGACGATGGTGCACTGCTGGTGAGGCATCAGGCTTAGAAATGCGACCGACAAAGACAGTGCTGTAAATCAGCCAGTGATCGCCACACTCTATGCGTCTGCTAACTTCGCACTCCATATAAGCCAGAGTCTCTGCTAAAATTGGACAACCATTTGTCGCCAGGTATGTCTTCACTCCCGCAAATCGATCCGCTCCTGGAGGAAACCGCTTGAGAAAGTGCTTCATCAGGGACTGATAATTGCCTTCTTCCAAAATGTTGAGGACGAAACGATCGCCTACATGCAACAAGGACTCAATGGCACGATCTTTCGCTACGGCAACTGTCAAACCGAGTGGTTTGAAGCTAGCTTGCGCTACCCACGAAGCCACCATAGCGCTCCTAAGATCTCCGTGGCAAGTTGTGAGAATGTAGAGTCCACTGCTGAGGCGTCCTAACGCTTTTTCTAAGTTGTTATCGAGTGCTTTTATTTGCTTAATACTACGCTCACGGGATAACCATTGCCCTAAGTCGGTTCCAGCTTCTTCACACAACTGGTATGTTGCTTCTGTTGGTGTCTCTTTGACGAGAATTGGTGGAAAGGCAGGGTTTGTCCCTAAATCACGGAACTTGGCAATTAGTGGATATACTGATTCGCTGTTTTCTCCTCCTGACTCAAATATACCGACAGATTGCTTAGCGTTGGCAGCAGCTAAAATGGTATTGAGGGCAGTTTGGGTAGGAGTGGCGATTGCTCCGGAAATCGGTGGAGTCCCAATCACGAGTCCAGTAGCAATACTGACGAGTTCTTTTACTTCTTGCGCCTCAGCTGACCTCAAGTCCATCATTTCCACCGCCACACCCGTTTTTGTGATGCCGTGAGCGATCGCTTGAGACAGACGGTCACTAAAACCATAATCAGACACATAAAAGACAGCGACTGTTGTTTCTGCTTTTGCCTGCTCCTGACTCCAGCGACGGTAGCGCTCTACCAGTTCGGTAACGTTATAATGAAGCAAGGGTCCATGACCTGTGGCAATGGTGGTGATCGCTGGCAACTCACTCATCCGCTTAAGCGCCGACAGCACCGAACGAGCATTTGGTCCCATCAAGCAGTCGTAATAATACTGATAATCCTCTTCAATCAGGTCTAAATCTTCATCAAAAGTGTGGTCATCGCAATAATGCATCCCAAAAGCATCACAAGTGTACAAAATTTCCGTGAGGGCATCATAGGTAAAGATTGTATCCGGCCAATGCAAATTAGGTGCAATTACAAATTCTAGGACATGTCCGGCACCCAAATCCAGGCGATCGCCATTTTTGACGATGCGTTTTTCAAAGGGAGTGTGTACCCAATTTTCGAGAAACTGGATTGCCACCTTAGAACCAACAACAGTCACCTGAGGAGCCAGTGCCAGTACATCTTTGACTAACCCACTGTGGTCAGGTTCAGTATGGCTGATAATTAGATAATCCAGTTTAGCTGGGTCAATCAACCCCTTAAGCACATCCAGGTACGTTTGGCGAAACTTTTCATGGGACGTATCGACTAACGCTACTTTTTCACCTTGAATCAAAAATGAATTGTAGGTTGTGCCATTTTGTAACCCGAATTCAATATCGAAGCGATCGCGATCCCAATCTAATGAGCGGATTGCCGTTGTATTAGTCCCAATTCCGATAGACTGCATCGTTAACCTACGTTGAATGTCAGCTAGTGCTACCATCAGGAGCCTCCTTGTAAATAATTTTACTTATGTATTAAGTTTCAAAATTTTCAGCAAACCCATGCTTAGGGATCAATCTCCATCTCTGATCCTTCAACAGAGTTCAGTAAATTGAGTTTGGCAATATCACAAAGCAAGGAACTTTTAGATCACTAAAAGCCGTAGCTGAGTCATTTTTTGATGGCTCATTGTTAATTTTTTTTTGCCCATGACATAATCCTACCCTGAAACATCTATAGTGAAAAGCCATTAATTTTTATCTCTGCTATAGAAATCTTCTATACTTGCATTTTTTAAAGTCTTGGGTATAGTTATGGAGTTGATAGTATTAGGATCTGCCATGATGCGAGTGCGATCGCTCTGATGATTTAGAAGTTAACAATAGACATCTCCAAAAATTAATTATGCGTTTGCCAAAACCCTTGGTAGGGGCGAACGGCCGTTCGCCCTTACGTCATTTCTGGAGATGTCTAACCCTCTTTTGTCACTTTGGGAGAATCCAATTGCCCAAACGGTTACGGGGCTTTATTTTCTAATTTTTGTCTATAAATTTTAGTTTCTGTTAGAAAATAAAACCTCAAACTTAGGCTAAATCAAAGTCTCAGAATTTAGCTGAGATTATTGTTTTCCGAGAGTGACAGAAGAGGGCTAATAGCCTCTCTCAGTATTTGTGACGCTTGTCAATCAGCACTTAGACAGTTTTTACCAATACTTGATCAGTATAAACTCTACACTTGGATGTATTTCTTTTCAAACAGAACTACTTTCATAGAGATTTGCCAAAAGTATCTAAAGTGTAGAAGAGGAGCCAGAAAACATGTTTTTGAAAAATAGAGCATTGACAACTATCGTTTCTAGCATATTTGCTTTAGGTTTTTTAAGTGTAGCCACTTCAGCAAAAGCACAAGACTCACGACAATTGTCTTGCACAAATAGCTTGTTACGAGGCTCCTACGGGGCTAGTGCTTCAGGGTTTACAAATTCTGGATCCACTCCTTTTAATTTAGTTTATCTAGACAGATTTGATGGAAATGGCAACATAACAGGGGTTAAAGGTAGTATCAGTAGTGGTGGACAGATTTCTCAAAATCTATCGAATACTGGCACTTACCAGGTAAATAGTGACTGCACCGTTACTATAACCTTTACTAGCAGTAATGGTAGTAACTCCACAAACTTTGGTGTGATTGTTGATAATGGGAGAAAAATTCGCTACCTCGGTACAGAGTCTGGGCAGAATATTTCTGGAACGCTTGAGAAAGTTCGTGATTATTAATTGAATATTCGGATGAATTGGAAACAAAAGAGAGTTGCTTCCCTAGCATTCTTTTAATTCTTTGCTCTCCTGATGGTGTAAAATCGGAGAATCATAAAAAGACAGCACTCTGTAATCCAGGGTGCTGATGCTTTAATTAGGGATAACGACAGTAATTACTGAGAATACATTGTTAAGCAGAACTTAATACTGAGTATTACACAGGAAGACTCAGAAACTTTAGTTTAGACTCGACCAGAAAACGAGCATGAACCGAGTATTATGTGGGAGCATGAGTTTCATCGATTATATATTTATTACCTATGTATTGCCAAATTCAACGCCAACTAACCATAGCTTTAGAAAATTATCCTGGTCGTCTAGCTGCGGTGAGTAGCGCAAATATTCATTGAAAAAATCGAAGAAGCGACTCTATTTGGTCGTTTACCCGATCTTTGGCCTGATATTATGCCTCGAATCGTCTCCCGATTTTTACGAGGAGTCACAATTCAAACTGGTGTACGGGAAGGTAGCAAAGGTGATACAATTTATCGACCAGGACCAAGAGGACGCACCCAAATTACTGGAGGAGACATCATCTCACGAGAACATTGTTGTGAAATTTTAGTAGGGAAAGGAGCATGGTTTGAACTTGCTCCCAATGTTTCCCCCACCCGGATAGAATTTGATAAAGCCTTAGTTAACCTCAGCGCTAATTTGCTAGGGCAATTAATGTCAATCGATGCTCAAGGTAACTTCAAGGTTTTAACAGTTGGTGAAATATTAGCAAATTCTCATGAACCCGAAATCCGCGAATTAGCTTCCCATATATTTCAAGTCGGACAAATGATTAAAGTTTACCGAAAAGATGAAAATTTCGAGGTAATTCTCGATCAATTGATGGAAACTTCTCATGTTCATACATCTCATATTCCCTCTAGCTTACAATGGGTAGACACTAAAATACGTCTGGGAACCTTAGAGCCGGAAATGACACCTACAGAAGCTTGGTTGCTCGAACCATTAATTCGCTATGCAAAAGCCTCTGAACTTGAAGATACTGTTAATTATTTTGAAAGCTTGAAACATCAACTAATAGAAAAACTCACCCTCGCCACAAACAGAAATCGACAGGCTTGCTAGATTTACCGCTTATCCCATAAGGAGTACTGTATCAATCACATGAATGACACCGTTATCGGCCTCAATATCTGGTGCTATGACTGTGGCATTTTTGACTTCAAATCCATGAGTGGTATCAATCCTAAGTTCCGATCCTTCAACAGAAGTTAGGCGATTGAGTTTGGCGATATCAGCAGCCATGAACTTGCCAGGAACGACATGATACGTCAATATCCTCGCTAACTGTGGAATATTCTGCACTAAGGTTGTGATAGTTCCTGCCGGCAACTTAGCAAACGCATCATCGTTTGGTGCAAAGACAGTGAAAGGACCAGGGGTTTTGAGCGTGTCCACTAAACCGGCAGCTTGGACAGCTACCACTAGAGTTTGGAAAGAACCAGCGTTTACTGCAATATCAACAATGTCAGCCATATGTTTCACCTAAGTAGGGGCGGGTTTAATCGAAAAAATATTCAAGCAGACGCAGTATCTCGTTCAACCCGCCCAGGAGATCCAAGACAGGAGGCACCGAGTAGGGGCGGGTTTAATCGAAAGAACATTCAAGTAGACGCAGTATCTCGTTCAACCTGCCCTACAGCAGTTAGGAGATACGAGACAGGCGATGCGAGGAGCGCAGACACGAGTGATTCTTCTAGCCCCTTCGCTCCTGATATCGCTACCTGTAATTCGGCGATTGTACATCTCGCAGACGAGCTTCAGGACGGTTAAATCTGTCTATCTGAGATTCAAAGAAAGCTCGATTTGCTTGGAGATGCTTTGGATTAGGATCGTCTAAAGGATAGAGAAGCGCAGTCCGCAACGCTTGAATCACTGCAGAAGTGACAACGTACATTGAGCGTTGAAAACTGATACCTAGTTGGATGAGCATGTCATCTTCACCACGGCAGTGTTGCTGATAGTACTCTACGAGATACTTTGGTAAAAAGTGGAGCATATCCTGCATCAGTAATGTTGGTGGAATACCAGCAGTACCTACTGGGAAGACATCAGCATAGAGAATCCCATAATGGAAGTCTTTTTGGTCATTGGGAACTTGCTTAGCCTGAGCATTGTAAGATTTTGTTCCTCGAAACGGAGCAGTGCGATAGAAAACAGCTTCTACATAAGGTAAAGCTGCTTCGTACAACCACATAAAGCCACATGATTTTGGGACAATTTCGTAGACTTCTCCTCGAATGTGGACGTGGTGGTAGATTGGACGCCCAGCAATTGCAAAGATGCCGTTAACGATAAAGTTCATTGCTTCAGGAACGCTTTTGATTTCTCCTGCGTCATAGCGATCGCTCATTTCAAAGAAAACCGGAGCCATCACTTCCCAGAACAATCCCAAATTACTGTAGTAAGACAATTGCCGTACTTGTTCAATGAACATTTCTGGGAATAACTTATACAGTCCCAACATCATCGGATTGCCTTGGAAGTAAGCCTTAATCGCCCTATCTGCGTTTGCTTTATATTCGTCAGTATCTAAATATGGGTCGAATCTTCCTCCCATTTTTCTATGCCAAAGCATAGCTCGCATACAGGCTTCAGCAAACTCCATATTTATTCTGTCATGCCACAAGTGATGCATCAACTTGGGCATTTTGAAAGTTTCACCCTTCTCCATAAATGCTAAGAGTTCGGGATGGGCAGTGGCTTCTCCACGCCAAATTCGTAAATCTGCATCATCTCCTGCATAGTGGTTGTGCAGATCTAAATACTCTTGAGGCAAGAAATATTTAAAAAAGGCAAATGGGTTTAAAAAGACACGTTCAGCAATGTAGAGAAGGTCCCGCCAGTAGAAATCCATCGGTACGGCATAAGCTTTGTAAATGCCGATAATTTGCATCAAGTTCTCTGGGGTATCCGGTAGCATTGCACCTCCGCCCTCCAAACGATGAATAATTGGAGCAAATTCATGAGTAGAAGGAGGTAATTTATTAGCTGTTGTTTCTAAAATTTGTATCATCTTTGTCATCTGTTTATAATGTTTACAAGTGATTTTTGAACGGTTCTTTTCAGTCGAGGTATGATTGTTAAACTAAAACTTTTAGTGATTCACTTGTTCATAAAAACTCCTAAAATTAGTCATTTTATCCTTGTGACTGTTCAGTAATTTTTTCTACCAATCAACAATCAACAAATTCATTTCCTGAGGAGCGCAACTTGAGGACTATCTCTCTCTATCGGGGGAATTGCTGCAACCATTGCTGTTGTAGTCGTTTCACTCCAACGTACTAACCAGGTAGGCTGTATTCCCAAGAAGAAGATTAAGATAGTTAATATGAGAGCTGGTATTTTCTCTGACGACAAGACTTTGGGATAGTACGCCAATTGGTTGTCAAGTTTGCCAAAACAGGTGCGATTGAGCAGGATAACGAAGTAAACTGCGGTTAAACCACTAGCGACTACACACAAAAGTGTCGGTATGGGAAAAGTCGAGAAACTGCCTTGAAAAACAATAAATTCAGCGATAAATCCAATCATTCCCGGAATACCAGCGCTTGCCATACCACCGATAACTAGTAGGGCGCTGATTAAAGGTAAACCGCGTACAGGACTCATCAAGCCATTGAGTTTGTCCAAATCGCGGGTGCCAACTTTGCTTTCGACAACTCCGAGCAATTGGAAGAGGATGGCTAGGATGATACCATGACTAAACATTTGGGAGACTGCGCCAACGAGTGCTAAGGGAGTGCTGGCGGCTGCAGCTAGCAATATATAACCCATATGACCGATGGAACTGTATGCTACCATGCGCTTGATATCTTTTTGAGCGATCGCAATGACAGCTCCATAAATCGCACTGACTGCTCCCCAAGTTGCCAAACTTGGTGCCAAAATACTCCAAGCTTGCGGAAACATTCCCATCCCAAACCTTAAAAGTCCATATGTTCCCAACTTTGCCAGCACTCCACCCAGAAGAATGGCAATAGGCGCTGAAGCTTCAACGTAAGCGTCGGGTAACCAGGTATGAAAAGGAATCAGGGGAATTTTAATCCCAAATCCTAGCACAATTCCTACAAGTAGGATGATTTGCAGTGTTGTTGATAGAGTTTGCGTTGGCAGTGCATCGTAATTAAAGTTGCTCGAACCTGTGAGCCAGGCCATACCAAAGAATGTCGCCAGAATCAATGCTCCGGAAACAGCAGTATAAAGGAGAAACTTAATACCAGCATAGGCGCGTTTTTCACCTCCCCAAATCGAAATCAGTAGGTAGAAAGGTATTAATTCCAGTTCGTAGAACAGGAAGAATAACAGTAAGTTTTCTGTTAAAAATGCTCCAGCAACACCACCACTGACTAATAAGATGAGGGAGTAGAAAAGCCGGGGGCGTTCGGTCTGTTTACTACTACTATAAATAGCAATCCAAGTCAAGAGACTATTTAATAGCAGCATCAGCACCGATAGACCATCAACCCCTAATTTATAGCTCAAGCCGAGGGTTTCATTCCAAGGTAAATATTCTTGTAACTGCATCCCTGGATTGCTGATATCAAATTTCAGTAGAATGAAAACATTCCAGAGAACAACCAGCCCACTAACGATAAGTGATACTAAACGATCACTAATTCTAAAAATAGTACTCGGCCACAAACCAATGACCGCAGCACCTATAATCGGTAACCAAATTAAGACACTAAGCATAAAGTAATCAACTCCAAAATAAAATTTGTTATGGTAAGGCTAATAGCTACTCCCGAATTCAGCAAAGAATACCTAATTGGTTTTCTAGCTATTAGCTTATTTGTTGCATTTACTAATAAAAAAAGAGTCGTAAATGCAGTTGGATGAATGAATTAGCAATGCTAAGCAATCAAGGTAACTTTGCCATTATCTAAATCGTAGTAACCTGCGACAACTTTCAATTTTCCTGCATCAATTAACTGAGATATGACTGGTGACGATTTTAACTTATCTACTTGCATCAACACATTTGCTTTACAGGCATTTTCCACGGGGTCACCCGGTTGGTTTTTTGACTTTTCTACACTAGGTTTAATCGCCGTAAGCAAACTGCTAATTTGACCAGGAACTTCAGTCCCTTTTATTGTCGCATCTACTGCACCACATCTTTTATGTCCCATTACCAAGATTAGCTTTGAACCTAACACTAAGCTGCCAAATTCCAAGCTGCCAATTTCTTCCGGTGTCGCGATATTACCAGCAACGCGGCATACAAATAAATCTCCAAATCCTTGGTCAAAGATAATCTCGGATGGCACCCGTGAATCAGCGCAGCTCAGAATAGATGCAAAGGGCTTTTGAGCTTTAGCAACTTGGAGAATATGTACATAATCCTGATGAGAGTTTTGACGGTGCCTAGTGGTAAAGCGTTTATTTCCATCTATTAAATCTTGCAAAGCTCTATCAGGACTCATGTTATTTTCTGCTAAGGCTTTTTGAGAAAAAACAAATTTAGATCTAAGTCCTGTTGTCAGGATTCCTGTTCCTATTATACCCGTACTTAACTTGAGTAAATTTCTTCTGGAAACATTTACATTTTGATTTCTTTTCATGGCTATTTATTGAGGTTTAAATGAGAAACACTAATAGTTAAAAAAATAACTATTAGCAATAAACAAAATTAAAACACCAAATTTAAAAACTTATCTCCCCAGTATTGCCAGGTGATAGTTATTCCTAAAAGGCTGATTCCAAGTACTACCGTGAGTGCATAAAACTGCGTTTGTCCGGAGTTACTATACTTAAGACCCTCCCCGCTGCCAAGGGAAGCCAAGCCAATCATGTTAACAATCCCATCAATGACTAGGCGATCAATTGTGTCGGCAAATCTAGAGATGACGTCAACGCTGAAAACTATACTCAGCCGATATAGTTGGGGAGTATAAAAGTCATTGGCAAGCAAGTATTGCAAAGCTTTTATGGGGAAGCGAACAGGTTTGGGAATAAAATCGCCGAGATAAATGACGGCACTAATACTACAACCGAAAATACTTGACCAGATGAGTAGTATTGCCACATCTTTATTGAGGTTTGCCCAACTGGGTAGCAGTGATAAGTTTTGCAACACTAAGGGTAGATGAAGAGTAAAGCCGAGCAAAATAATCATGGGTAGAGCCATTTGCCAACTGACTTCAGGCGATCGCTCGCTCATCTGCTTGGATTTACCGCCAAAAATTGAACTAAACTCTCTGGTTAAGCTGAAAGCTGTTAAAGAGTTGACTGCAATGACAACTCCTACCAGCATCGGGTGCTTTTCCCACAGTCTGGAAGCTAATTCCAGCAATGCCCAAAAACTGCCCAACGGTGGAAAAGCAATTAATCCTAGAGTTCCGACGATATAAGCTAATGCCGATACTGGACGACGCGACCAAAGTCCACCTAGCTGGGTAACGTCTTGCGTAATGCTGTTCCACACAATTGCACCTGTACTCATGACTAATAGTGCTGATGCGATCGCATGAGTGAGTACTAACAACAGTGCCGCTTCGTCTTGTTGCGTTCCTACAGCAATGAACACTAAACCCATGTAGGCACTAACGGAATAAGATAAGCAGCGTTTGATGTCAATTTGGGCGAGGGCGATGGCGGAAGCACCAACTGCTGTGACTGCACCAATCACCACCATTGCAGTGGAAACTATCGGTGACAAGCTAAGAACAGGTTGCAGCTTAATCAGTACCCAAGCACCAGTTGCGACTACCACCGAGTTCCGTAAGATGGTGCTGGGGATAGGGCCTTCCATCGCTTCATCCAACCATAGATGCAGGGGGAACTGGGCACACTTACCCATAGGCCCAGCGATCAATAATAAACCTACCACCGCAGCTATTTTCGGGTCTAAGTTAGCTGTTTGTGCCCACTGGGCCAGTTCCGAATAATTCCATGTTTGGGCTAAGGGCCACAAAGCAAGCACCCCCATCAATAGCAGTAAGTCTCCCACCCGCTTTGTTAAAAATGCATCGCGTGCCCCCGTGACGACTAAAGGCTGAGAAAACCACAAACCCACGAGCAAGTAAGTTCCCAAGGTCAGGATTTCTAAAATGAGGTAGCTAAAAAACAAAGAGTTACATAAGGCTAGACTACACATCCCGGCCTCAAATAGTCCTAACAAGGAATAGAAGCGTGCCCAACCCCAGTCCATTTCCATGTATCCTACCGCGTAAATCTGCGCCAGCAAATTTAACCCGGTGACTAAGAGCATAGCTGCGACACTCACCGAGGAAATTTCCAAATCCAAAGTGAGGTTTAAACCAGCCGTACTTAACCAACTGAAAGACATCTGTTGAGGTGGTGCGTGCCAAGTGAGGAAAAGAGCGATTAAGCTATGAGTGAAAGCCAAGCAAGTCATCAACAAGTTTACGTAACCCGCAGGTCTTGGTCCAGTGCGACGAATCACCGTTGGTGACCAGGGTAAAGCGGCAATTGCACCAATTAAGGCATAGCAAGGTATTAACCAGATGCTCTGAAGGAAGAGCTGGTTCATTCGGATCACCTCTTTTGATTTTTAGTAGATTTTGACTGTCAAGAACAACCCCGAATTTGTCTCTAGCTCAAATTTGGCTAAAGTTGGGCAATGTTCAACACTTGCAAATAACTCCCAGTTATGCCTGGAAACTTTTTTATTGCTGTTTTTAGTAGCCTGTTTTGCTATTGAATTGATAGTACACTTAAATATGTATAGTGAAAAGTAATTAATTTTTATTAATCTTATAGAAATTTTCTATAGTTGTCACTTTAAGGTGAATGGATAGTGAAGCACATAACTCTTCATCAGTTGGAAGTTTTTGAAGCACTCGCTCGCTCTGGTAGCTTTACTCGTGCGGCAGAGGAACTGTTTCTGACTCAACCTACCGTTTCTCAGCAAATTAAACAGCTGACAAAAGCAGTTGGCTTGCCGTTGTTTGAGATGGTAGGTAAGCGTCTCTACCTGACAGATGCGGGTAAGGATGTATTGACTGTGTCCCAGGATATTACCGAGAGATTGTCCCAATTGGAAATGACTTTGGCAGATCTTAAAGGACTAAAGCAGGGAAATCTCCGGTTGGCTGTGACGACAACTGCCAAATATTTTGTACCGCGCTTGTTGGGGGCGTTTCGTCAATGTTATCCAGGAATCAAAATCTTTCTCAAAGTCACCAACCGCCAGCGCCTACTGGAACGCTTGACAGAAAATCGTGACGACCTTTATATTCTTGGACAATTGCCGTCCAGTCTTGATATCAATCTCTGTCCATTTCTGGAAAATCCCTTAGTTGCGATCGCTCCACACAACCATCCATTGGCTCAAGAGAAGAATATCCCCTTACAGCGCTTTGCCGAAGAGCCTTTTATTATGCGTGAATCTGGTTCTGGTACTCGGATGGCTGTGGAGAATTTCTTTGCCCAGAACAAGGCTACTTTCAACATTGAGATGGAGATAGGTAGTAATGAGGCTATTAAGCACGCAATTGTCGGAGGTTTAGGGGTGTCGATATTGTCACGGTATGTTTTGGCACTCGACGGGGCAAAACATCCACTCACTATCCTCGATGTAGAAGGCTTGCCGATCCAACTTCATTGGTATGTCGTCTACCCAGCCACCAAACAACTGTCCATTGTCGCTCGCACTTTTCTAGAATATCTACTGGATGAAGGTAAGTGCCTTGCGGCTCAGGTAGATTTAGATATTAGGAATTCAATTAAATAAAAAAAGCACTCGTCTTAAAACTACCGAGGTTCAACCTGATTTTTCAGGAAAATCAGGTTGAACCGTACTTCAGACAGTAGATTTAGAGCGATTCTAGGTAGTTCACGAAGCGAAACTCTCT
>CAZZVG010000045.1:0-13295 GCA_964657295.1 Iningainema sp.
GTGATTTATACTTCTGGGTCTACCGGACAACCGAAAGGAGTCATGATTGAACATCGCTCTTTAGTGAATTTCACGCAAGCGTTCACAGATAAGTCTAAAATCAACAACCGCAATGCCTACGGCGGGCAAAGCCTACGCTTTTTACAATTTTTATCTATTAGTTTTGATGGCGCAGCAGCAGAAATCTATCCCTGTCTTCTCTGTGGTGGAACATTGGTGATTGCCACTTCTGAGGTATTTACTTCTGTTACCAAGTTTTTGCAAAAGTCCGAAGAATGGCAGATAAGCGTCTGGATTTTACCGACAGCATACTGGCATCAGTTGACCTCGGAATTAGCCTGGACCCAAAAGCTTATTCCCCCATCAATTCGACTAGTAACTATTGGCGGCGAAGCAGCACAAGAGCAGACATTAAGGCTATGGCAGAAATCTGTAGATGAGAAAATACGCAGCCATCAATTAGGCGAACCGCCATTGTTGATTAACTGCTACGGGCCTAGTGAAACCACAGTAGTTGCCACGACGTTGAAATTATCAGATTTTCTGAATGTAAGCGATCCCCAAACACTTTTGCCGATTGGAAAACCGATTGCCAATATCAAAACCTATATTCTAGATCGATATCAACAGCCTGTGCCTATCGGCGTACTCGGCGAATTGTATATCGGTGGCAAATGTTTAGCCAGAGGTTATCTCAACCGTCCAGATTTAACAGCAGAAAAATTCATTAATTGCACTTTCCAAAAATCGCAACGCCTCTACAAAACTGGTGATTTAGCGCGTTATTTACCCGATGGTAAGATTGAGTTTCGCGGTCGAATCGATCGCCAAGTCAAAATTCGCGGTTTCCGTATTGAACTGGGGGAAGTTGAGGCGGCCATCGCCTCTTTTGCTAGAGTACGAGAAACTGTGGTTGTCGGCCGTGAAGACCAACTAAGTAACAAAAGCTTAGTTGCTTATGTAGTTGCAAATCAACAGCCATTATCCAGCAGTGAACTGCGCCATTACTTGCAACAAAAGTTACCTGAGTATATGCTGCCTTCTGCCTTTGTGATGCTTGAGGCTCTACCTTTAACATCAAATGGCAAAGTAGACTTTCGCGCCCTACCAGAACCAGAATTTCACCCGGAACTACAACAGAATTTTGTTGCGCCTCGAACTCCCATTGAGGAAATGCTAGCTAGCATTTGGGCAGAGGTGCTAGTAATTCCCCAAGTGGGTATTTATGATAACTTCTTTGAGCTAGGCGGACATTCTTTACTAGCCACTCAAGCAATTTCCCGTTTGCAAACTACTTTGGACATAGAATTTCCATTACGCAGCTTGTTTGAAGCTCCTACCATTGCCGAGTTGGGCGATCGCATTCAGATCGCAATTAGCAATGGGCAATCTGTGCAAACTCCACCTTTATTACCTATTCCTCGTTCTGCCCAAATCCCATTATCCTTTGCTCAGAGGCGGATCTGGTTTTTGAAGCAATTAGAATCAGACAGCGCATCCTACAATAGCCCGATCGCTTTGCGTTTTAGTGGTAAACTCAACACAACTGCCCTAGAATCCAGCCTCAATGCAATCATTAGTCGTCACGAAGCCCTACGCACAAACTTTGTCACCGTAGATGGACAACCCGTTCAAGTCATTGCTGCAACTCTGAATCTAAAACTGCCCTTCGTCGATTTGCAGCATTTGCCTATTCAGGAACGAGAAGTAGAAACGCAACGATTAGCGAAAACAGAAGCCTTGCAGCCTTTTGACTTAGAGCGAGAGTCTTTAGTACGAGTGAAACTGCTACACTTAGATAAAGACGAATACGTATTATTACTAACACTACACCACATTATTTTTGATGGTTGGTCGTTTGGCGTACTCTCCGGAGAGTTAGCAAAACTTTACTTAGGATTTTGTACTAACAACATCCCAGGTCTACCTGAATTACCGATACAGTATGCCGACTTTGCCGTTTGGCAACGGCGTTGGTTAACCAGAGAAGCACTTCAAACTCAAATCGACTACTGGAAGCAACAACTCAAGGACGCTCCCACTTTACTAGAATTGCCCACAGACCGACCGCGTACAGCCATTCAAACTTTTCAAGGGGCGCACCAATATGTCACACTGCCACCTAATTTAAGTCAAGCACTTGCCAACCTCAGTCGGCGAGAGGGAGTCACTTTGTTCATGACTCTATATGCAGCGTTTGTCACCTTGCTTTATCGCTATACAGGCTCAGATGACATTTTAGTAGGTACGCCCATTGCTAACCGCCATCATCCAGAAATAGAAGGGTTAATTGGCTTTTTTGTCAATACTTTAGTGCTACGTACCCAATTTCAGGGCAACCCCAGTTTTCAAGATGTTTTATCTGGGGTGCGAGAGATGGCACTGCAAGGCTATGCTCATCAAGACTTGCCCTTTGAGGAGTTAGTCGAGGTATTGCAACCAGCGCGTTCCTTAAGTCATTCACCATTGTTTCAGGTAATGTTTGTGTTCCAAAATACTCCCATGCCTGTGATCAATTTGCCGGAGTTAATGGTTAGTTCCTTAGCAGTGGAAACAGGAACCACAAACTACGATTTGACCCTATCGATGGAAAATACTGCTTCAGGATTAATCGCTGAATGGGAATACAACAGTGATTTGTTTGATGATTCTACGATCACACGGATGGCGGGACAATTTCAAGTTTTACTGGAAGGAATTGTTAACTCACCTTCTAGCCGAATTTCTGATTTACCTTTACTTAGAGAGTCAGAACAGCAACAGTTATTGGCGGAGTGGAACTCTACCTTTGCAGAGTATCCCCAGCATAAGTGTATTCACCAGCTATTTGAGGCACAAGTAGAGCAAACACCAGATGCGATCGCCGTAGTCTTTGAAAATGAGCATCTCACTTACGCTCAACTGAACGCAAAAGCCAACCAACTAGCACATCACTTACAAACCCTGGGTGTGAAACCAGAGGTGATGGTAGGAATTTGTGTAGAGCGATCGCTTTTCATGCTCATCGGTATTCTGGGGATCTTGAAAGCTGGTGGTGCATACGTACCCTTAGATCCAGCTTATCCTAGTGAGCGATTGGCTTATATATTGAGTGATTCTCAGGTGCAGGTATTGCTGACTCAAGAGAATTTACTAGCAGCATTACCAAATGACACAGCAGAGCTGCTCTGTTTAGATACCGACTGGGTAATAATTAGTACTCAAGGAGAAGAGAATCCCCACACTGAAGTGCAAGCTAGTAACTTAGCTTATGTGATTTATACTTCTGGGTCTACCGGACAACCGAAAGGAGTCATGATTGAACATCACTCTTTAGCGAATTTCACCCATGCTGCAAGATATGATTATGGAATTGGGAAACGCGATTGTGTATTGCAATTTGCCTCAATTAGTTTTGATGCCGCAGCAGCAGAAATTTATCCCTGTCTTACCTGTGGTGGAAAGTTAGTTTTAAGCACCTCAGACATTTACACTTCCATCGCTAAATTTCTGCAAAAGTCCCAAGACTGGCAGATAAGCGTATGGATTCTACCAACAGCATACTGGCATCAGTTGACCTCGGAATTATCCTTCACCCAAGAGCTGATTCCCCCATCAATTCGACTGGTATTTATTGGCGGCGAAGCCGCACAAGAGCAGACATTAAGGCTATGGCAGAAATCTGTGGACGAGAGAATACGTAGCCAAAGGCAGGAAGAACCGCCATTATTATTCAACGTCTACGGCCCTAGTGAAACAACGGTAGATGCGACGGCGTTTAAATTCTTACAATTGCCGCCAAGCGATCGCCACTTTATATTACCGATTGGTCGCCCCATTAGTAATGTTAAAGCCTATATTCTAGATCGATATCAACAGCCTGTGCCTATCGGCGTACTCGGCGAATTGTATATCGGTGGCAAATGTTTAGCCAGAGGTTATCTCAACCGTCCAGATTTAACAGCAGAAAAATTCATTAATTGCACTTTCCAAAAATCGCAACGCCTCTACAAAACTGGTGATTTGGCGCGTTATTTACCCGATGGTAAGATTGAGTTTCGCGGTCGAATTGATCGCCAAGTCAAAATTCGCGGTTTTCGTATTGAACTGGGGGAAGTTGAAACCGTACTCACCACGCACCCGCAAGTAGAAGATGTCGTAGTTATCGACTCTGAAGATGTTCCGGGTTCTAAACGCTTAATCGCTTATGTAGTTGCTTACGAACAATCTTCATTCAAAAATCAATTGCGGGACTACTTGAAACAAAAGCTACCAGATTACATGATTCCATCAGCTTTTGTAATTTTAGAAAGCTTACCACTTACCCCTAATGGTAAGGTTGACCGCCAAGCCTTACTAGCATACCAAGTCAATAATGATGCGAATACATTTGTTTTACCACGTACTTCTACTGAAAAAGTTTTAGCAAAAATTTGGCAGGATGTCTTAAACCTAGAACAAGTAAGCGTTTTTCAAAACTTCTTTGAACTTGGTGGCGATTCGATTATTAGCATTCAAATCATTGCCCGCGCGCATCAGGCAGGTCTACAAATCACAACCAAGCAACTGTTTCAGCATCAAACCATTGCCGAATTAGCGATCGCCACTGCAAATACAACAACATCTATAGTTGCCGAACAAGGTTTAGTTACCGGTATTGTCCCTCTCACACCTATTCAGGATGGGTTTTTTGAGGAGAATTGGACTGAGCCGCACCACTTTAACCAATCAATGCTGCTTGTAGTGCCACCAGACTTAAAGCCAGAGTTATTAGAGCAGGGGTTGCAAGAATTGCTCGTACATCATGATGCGCTGCGAATGCGGTTTGTGCGAGATGAATTAGGATGGCAGCAGCAAAATAGTGACGACTGCCAACAAGTCCCCTTCCAATTTATCGATTTGTCATCTCTGGCGGAGGAAGAACATCAAGCAGCAATTGAGCAACAAGCAAATCAACTGCAAACTACATTGAACCTGGCACAAGGGCCTTTGCTGCGTGCGGTACTGTTTAAACTAGGCAATGATCGCCCTGGTAGATTGCTGTTAATTGTTCATCACCTAGTAGTAGATGGAGTTTCGTGGCGAATTTTGTTAGAAGACCTAGCCACAGCTTACCAACAATTGCAGCAGACACAAACTATTCAACTACCGCCTAAAACCACTTCCTTTCAAAATTGGGCAATTCGACTACAAGATTACGGACGATCACTGTCCTGCCAGCAGGAGTTAAACTACTGGTTAGCTCAGTGCGATCGCGACATTAGACCAATACCTGTAGACTATCCAACCGGGTTGGCAGCTAACACAGTAGGTAGCACCGAGGAAACCACAGTTTTCCTGAGTGCGGCAGAAACCACTGCTTTATTAGAAAAAGTGCCATCGGTTTACAATACTCAAATTAATGATGTATTGCTGACTGCATTAGTCCAGACATTTGCTCAGTGGACGGGTAATTGCGCTTTGTTGGTTGAACTAGAAGGTCACGGACGGGAAGAACTATTTGAAGATGTATATCTATCGCGTACTGTTGGGTGGTTTACCTCCATTTACCCCGTCCGCTTGGAACTCAGTGCAGCCTTCGATTTAGGAGTCGCCCTGAAGTCGATTAAGGAGCAATTGCGGCGAATTCCTAATCGGGGTATTGGCTATGGCATCCTACGGTATCTCAGTCAAAATGCTGAGATCCGGAAAAAACTGCAAGATATCAGTATATCACAGATATGTTTCAACTACCTGGGACAACTGGATCAAGTGCTATCGTCAAATATTTGGCAAAAATTTGCACAAGAAAATCCAGGACAGGGTTTGAGTCCTTTGGGAAAGCGTAGCTATTTACTAGATGTAGTCGGCTCAGTTGTTGCAGGCAAATTGCAAATGACTTGGTTTTATAACCGCAACATCCATCGACGCGCAACTATCGAAGGCCTGGCAAATGAGTATAACTCGGTATTGCGATCGCTAATCGCTCACTGTCAGTCTTCTGAAGGAGGTGGATATACGCCTACAGATTTTCCTCTAGTTGATTTGAGCCAAGAGGATCTTGACGATTTGCTGTCTAAAATTGATTTAAGTTAAACCACTACAGTTTCTCCAAAATACAACAATGACAACAACTCACCAACCAAACAAAAGCAAAAATATTGAAGCCATTTATCCCCTTTCACCAATGCAAGAGGGTATGCTCTTTCATACCCTTTATGAACCTGAATCTGGGGTTTACTTTGAGCAGTTAAGCTTTACTCTGCACGGTAATTTAGATGTTTCTGCTTTTGAGCAGGCTTGGGCGAAAGTTGTAGAACGCCACCCGGTTTTGCGTACTCTTTTTGTTTGGGAGAACCGCACTCAGCCACTCCAAGTGGTACTCAAGCAAGTCAATTTGCCTTGGACTTACTTAGACTGGTGTTCCCTATCTCCCCTTGAGCAGGAACAACAGCTAGAAGTCTTTTTAGAATCAGATAGAAATAAAGGTTTTGCCCTGGATAAAGCACCGCTAATTCGCTGTACTCTGATTAAGCTAGCCGAAGGGACTTACAAATTTATTGATAGTTCTCATCATATGCTGACGGACGGTTGGTGTTTACCCATCATCTACAAAGAGGTTTTTGCCTTTTACGAAGCTATGAAAATAGGGAAAGATTTATATTTACCGCCAACTCGTCCTTATAGTGATTATATTGCTTGGTTGCAGCAGCAAGATAAAAATCAAGCGATCGCACATTGGCAAAAAGACCTCTCTGGCTTTCTTGCTCCTACTCCCTTATTAAAAGGCCAAATTCTGCCGCCAAATTCTCAACAAAAAAAGACTTACCAAGAACTTTCTCTACACTTATCCGCAACAGCTACCACCACCCTCAAGTCCTTAGCACAAAAACATCGCACAACTGTTTCTACTTTTATTACCGGAGCGTGGGCGTTACTGTTAAGTCGATATAGCGGTGAAAAAGATATCATGTTTGGTGCTACTGTGTCTGGTCGTCCTCCCACATTATCGGGGGTGGAATCTATGGTAGGGCTGTTTATTAATACCTTACCAGTACGAGTACAAGTCGAAAGTGAAAGCGAACTGTTGCCTTGGCTTTTGCAGTTGCAAGAGCAGCAGGTTGAGCGGGAACAGTATTCATACATCTCGCTTTCCCAGATGCAACGATTAAGTGAAGTACCACCGGGAACTTCCTTATTTGAAAGTATTGTAGTGTTTGAGAACTATCCGCTAGGCGATCGTAGTATATTCTCGCCTCCTGATGGCTTACAAATTACTCAGATGCAAGGGATTGAACGGACAAATTATCCCTTGACATTACAAGTAATGGTGGGTGAGGAGTTGTCGGCGCGAATGATTTACGATCGCTTCGATGCAGATATGATTGTCAGGATGGGAGGTCATTTACTAACTTTGTTGGAAAAAATGGTTGTTAATCCCAGAGTGCGGCTTTGCGAATTGCCTCTGCTAACAGAAGCTCAACGCCAGCAATTGCTAGTGGAATGGAACGATACTACTAGAGAATATCCACAGGATAAGTGCATCCATCAACTGTTTGAAGCTGTTGTCGCGCAATATCCCGATACCGTAGCGGTAGTGTTTGAAGAACAACAACTTACCTATCGAGAATTAAATACTTTGGCAAACAAGTTAGCACATTACCTGCAAACATTGGGTGTGAAACCAGAGGTAATGGTGGGAATTTGTGTGGAGCGTTCTTTAGAGATGGTTGTAGGATTGCTCGGCATCCTCAAAGCTGGTGGAGCGTATGTACCACTAGATCCAACTTATCCTCTAGATCGCTTACAGTACATGGTGGAAGACTCTGCTGTGTCGGTGCTACTAACCCAAGAGCCGTTAGTGCAGTCTCTTCCTTTACACCAAGCCCGTGTAGTCTGCTTGGATGCAACCTTAGCAACAATTGCCTGCCAAAAAGAAGCTAATCCTGTCAGTGGGGTAACGACAGACAATTTGGCATATATAATTTATACTTCTGGGTCAACTGGCAAACCAAAAGGAGTAATGAATACCCATAGAGGAATCTGCAATCGCCTGCAATGGATGCAAGATGCTGATCAATTAACACCAGGAGATCGAGTTTTGCAGAAAACTCCCTTCAGCTTTGACGTGTCGGTGTGGGAGTTTTTCTGGCCTTTGTTGACAGGTGCGAGGTTGGTAATTGCTCAACCAGATGGCCATCGAGATAGTGATTATTTGGTGAAAGCGATCGCCCAGCAGCAAATTACCACGCTGCATTTCGTTCCCTCCATGCTGCAAATTTTTCTAGAAGCACCAGATCTAGAAAGTTGCACTTGCTTGCAACGGGTCATTTGTAGTGGTGAAGCACTGCCAAAAGAACTCCAGGAACGCTTTTTTGCTCGTTTGCAGTGCGAATTACATAATCTCTACGGTCCCACAGAAGCAGCAATTGATGTCACGTTCTGGCAATGTAAACCAGACACTAATCTCAAAACCGTACCAATTGGTCGCCCAATTGCCAACACACAAATTTACATCCTAGACCGCAATCTGCAACCTGTTCCTGTAGGAGTTGTTGGCGAATTACACATTGGTGGTGTCGGTCTTGCCAGAGGCTATCTCAACCGCCCGGACTTGACTGCTCAGAAGTTTATTCCCAACCCATATAGCAAGCAACTGGATGCACGCTTATACAAAACAGGAGACTTAGCTTCTTATCTGCCGGACGGTAGTATTGAATATCGCGGACGCATCGACTACCAAGTAAAGATTCGTGGCTTCCGCATTGAGTTGGGAGAGATAGAGGCGGTACTGAGTCAACACCCAGAGGTAAGGGAAACGGTAGTGGTTGTCCGTGAAGACCAACCAGGTGAGAAACTTTTGGTAGCCTACATTGTCCCAAATTGTGAAAAACTCACGATTTATCAACTGCGGGACTTCCTTAAGGAAAAGCTACCTAATTATATGGTACCTGCAATCTTTGTTTTGTTAAATACTCTGCCGATTACTTCCAATGGCAAGGTAAACCGCAAAGCATTGCCCGCCCCAGATAGATATTCTCTCTTAGAAGAAGATTTTGTGGCCCCCCGCACCCCAATTGAAGAGGTTTTGGCGGCTATCTGGACTCAAGTCTTAGATATGGAACGGGTAGGTATTTACGACAACTTTTTTGCCATTGGAGGCGATTCTATTCGCGCTATTCAAATTGTCCATGAAGCTAATAAGTATAATTTGCCGATTAAGGGAAAAAATGTATTTGAAAATCAAACTATTTACAGCCTTGCTCAATACATCAATAGTCGCCAGCAAGAGGGAAATAACGCTGCTATCCCTTTACAATTATTAGAATTTACTGAAGATATATCTGACTTACTCCCTAGTGATACTGAGTGTGCATATCCTCTTGCCAAAATTCAAGAGTTGATTGTGCATCATTACTCGAGCGATCGCCAAAAAAGGGGAGTGTATCATTTTCAGCAATCATACGATATATATGATGAGAATCTTTCTTTAGATGCTTTTAAAAAAGCATTAGATATTTTAGTCAAAAAACATCCAGCTTTAAGAACTATATTTATCACTCAAAACGGAAAGCCAGTGTTCCAGGTAGTAAAAGATCATTTAATATTTTCAATTAATGAACAAGAGATTAGCAATCTTGAATTAAATGAGCAGGAAAGTTATATTGATGAAATAGTGAAGCATGATCAGCAAAATTTGTTCAATATTGAAAATCCCAATGAGCCACTTTTTAGATTTGTAATCTTTCGGAAAGCAAAAAACATATTTGAATTTTTCATGTCAATTCATCATGCAATTATAGATGGCTGGAGTAATGTTGAATTCTTCAAAGAGTTATTTGAGTTATATTCTGAAATTAAAAAAGGAGAAGAAATAAAAATAGCTCCTGCTGCTAATGTGTATCAGGAATTTGTAGCCTTAGAGAAAGAAATTATTAACTCACTAGACGCATCAAATTTTTGGAATCTACATTTAAATAACTATATATATAAACCATTACAGCCCTTAAGCACTTCTTTAGAACAAGTAGATCCTGTTGTTGAAGAATATAAGTTTGATTCCAAAATCATTGCTGACTCACGCGAATTCTGCCGAAAATTGAGAATTTCACCAAAAGTACTTTTCCTAAGTGTCTACCTTGACATCATTAGTACTGTAATCAAAGAAAATACGGTTTGTGTAGGAATTGTTTCAAATGGGAGGACGGAAAGATTATCTGACCCATTCAGGGCTTTAGGCTTGTTCTGGAATATTGTTCCACTCTGCCAACAAGTCATAGAAGATAAAGGCGTGCAAATTAAAAATGTGCAGCAGTCTCTAATTGATATCGAATCATATATTAGATATCCACTTCTCCAAATTTTCTCAGACCAACAAAAAACAGAGTTATTTTTCGCTACTTTTAATTTTGTACACTTCCATAATGCCAAAAATATTTTCGATCATCGTGGATTGAAAGTGAGTAACAAAAGGTCTCATGATAAATTTCATTTTCCGTTAAATTATGCTGTGTCAATAGAGCCATTAATAGGAGATGTGAACATATATGTAGAATACGATCAAATGTATTTTACTTGCCAACAAATTCGCTCAATGCTTCAAAATTACGTTGAAATGTTCAAATATATAGTGTTGAGGAAGTGAAATACTATTTTGAATGTCAATTCCAAGACTTACGTGCCAGATTTTTTAGGCGTTCAATGTCTTGTAAAAGAAATAACACGACCAATACGTGAGTTCTCAAACTATGGAAACTCTTCCTATCAAAATTTCTGATGAAACCCTACGGGATGGAGAACAACAAGTAGGTGTTTTCTTTTCTTACCCAACCAAGCAAAAACTTGCCCATCTCATTGCCCAAACTGGTGTTTATGGACTTGCCATCATGCCCTGCGTCTGTGAACAAGAACAACAGCTAGTCCAAACATTAGTCTTAGAGGGACTGGATAGTTTGATCACTGCTTCTACTATGCTAGGAAAGCAATACATCGATCAAGTGAAAAACTATGGGGTTAAGCGCATTATCTTGTTCAATGCTGTTTCTGATCGACTGCTGTTTCTGCGAGATCCCCAGGTTCGCCTTATGAACGAGTTCAACGGGAAAACTATTGATGATGATATCCCAGCTAAGGTAATCAATAGAATCCGCCAAAATGCTCTTGACTTAATTTTAGAAAACTTGCACTATGCTACAAAAATCGCTGGACTCTCCGTAGACTTTGCTGCCGAGGATGCCTCAAGAGCAGATTTTGACTTTTTAGTGCAATCTATCCGTTCATTTAGTCCTTATATCGAACATTTTCTGCTGTGTGATACAGTAGGGGTTCTTAGTCCAGAAAAGAGCTTTATCTGGATTAACGACCTACTCCAATCCACCACAGGAGTAGCTTTAGGGGTACACTATCACAATGACATGGGCTTGGCTCTGGAAAATACTCTCCAATCTCTTATGGCTGGAGCAACTTTAGTCTCAGGTACATTTAGCGGTATAGGGGAGCGAGCTGGAAATGTCGCCCTTGAGCAGGTGTTAGATGGGTTGCGGATGCGGTTTGGTATTGAAGTTAAGGGGGTAAACTATGACGCTCTGAGCCTTGTCACTGATTACATCAAAAAACTAGGGGTTTGTCCCGCTCCCCCCTACTCTCAAGCTGCTCAACTCCAGGGATCGGGTATCCATATCAATTCTTTATTTTTTGACCCAAAAAGCTATACAGTTTTTCCTTATAATAAGGTCAACCTTGTATTTGGCAAATGGAGTGGAGTTAGTAATTTCAAATATCTATTTGAAAAGCAATTGCAAAATCCTCAACCCAGAGAAAAATACGAAAAAATGCGTTCAGTGATTAAATCTCTTGCTGCTGAACAAGAACGTTATTTTACAGCCATTGAAGTATTAGAGCTATGGGAAAATGGAGTCTTTGAATAATTTATCATCAGAATTGAGAACTCAGAATTTATAATTCAGGAGCGCGATTGTCCGATCATCCAGTTTTCTGCGTGCATTTTTCGCTCCTTTTATAAATGAATGATGAACACAAAGATTAGGCGATTTCTAACCCGAAAAGATGTTTTCTGTCATGGGGTTTAACTTAATTTTTATTCTATTAAGTAGATTGACAAATGCATCAAAAATTTAAAATATCACGAATAGCCCCTGTCTCTGAACGAGAGGGCGCTAAACAAGTGCTCAAAAAGGTCTTGCTGATGGGTAACGCGGTGTCACGACTGCATACGATTTGGGCGGATGGAGGCTTCGACGGGAATCCATTCATGATGTGGGTGATGGATGTTTGCCGCTCTCCTTGTGCAGGTGGTACTTGAATTTAGGCAATTTTGTACTTAGAACCCTTGAGCAATCTTTCAAAAGCCATCGCCAGAAAACGCTCTCGAGCCGCAATGGATGTGTAATACTATTAAAGCTAATTTATGCCAATAGGAGGATGTATCTTTATCCATTAGTCAATATTCTCTTATCCGAGATAACCCTGAGAAAGTGGGAGCGATCGCATTAAAAAAGCTCATGTACATTAAAGTTATAAAATGTGAATATATTATGACTGGCGATCGCCTACTCAAGCAACTTAAATGATGCGGAGTGGTAGGTGATATAACATCTGATACGGTTTGGCAAAACGAAGATAAATCAGCGTCTACAAGATAAAATTTTAAGGATTATTTTTACTCAGATTTGGAGAGAAAAATATTGTGACCAGTTCTGTACCCACTCAATCACGATCTGTTCTGACATTTGATGGTCAGAATGATTATATAGATTTTGGTAAGAATGATATTGGGGGTGTTTTTGCTCAGGGGAGTTCAGCTTTTACAATTTCCGGATGGGTGAATCCTCATCAATTAACAAATAAAGCTAGTACCTATGGGACGCACAATGTTTTTTTTGCCCGGAGTTCAGATAGATACAGCGATAATTTTGAGTTCGGCATTAATGAATCGGGGAACCTAGATGTATACATTGATGAGAAGATTGACAATGTTATCAAAACTTTTGGGAGTGGAGAATTAACTGTTGGACAATGGCACTTCTTGGCGATCGTTTTTAATGCAGGTCAACTGACTATATATTTGAATGAGCATGAGTATACTGGGTCTTTGGCAGGAACTTCATTAAACAACGCCACTAGTTCTGTAACTCTTGGTGCGACATTACACAATTACATCTATTTCACAGGACAATTGGCTAACATCAGTGTCTGGAATTATCCCTGTACAGGGGCGGAAATCCAGAGAAATCGATCAGGGGCTTTAGTCGGGAATGAACTTGGATTAGTGGCTTACTGGAAATTAGACGAAGGACTTGGGACAACTATCCGAGACT
>CAZZVG010000046.1:0-13288 GCA_964657295.1 Iningainema sp.
GCCCTTTCCGAAGTCATGCCGGCAGTCGAGCGAAGCGGCCTGTGGGTCACCGACCTCGAAATCCTGCGTGTCCACTATGCCGAGACGCTCCGGCACTGGCGGGAGCGGTTCATGAGCAATCTCGACAAAAGCTTCTGGATTAGATGCTGCCTTAAGTTTTTGCTTTAATGCTTGATCTTCTTGGACGGCTTTGAACAGTTGGGCTGCAGTTTGCTGTGTCATGACAGTCCCTCTCCTATACGAAAGTTCTAATTTAAATGCAGTTATTTAGCTCTTATCTTTTTGCCAAATTAAGGTAATGGAGCCAATAACTTAGAGTCATATTTCTATCTTGAACCAAATATGAGAATACATGATTGATTTTGACAAAACTTCACATAACTGCGAAAATTCTTCAGATGAAAACTGAACTTATCTATAGTTTAAAAGTATAAACTCAACTAACATTACTCTCTTGAAGTTCAGTAGCTATTTTTTCAAGTTCTGGTTCAGCAGCCATTAAATGCTGCTCTAAAATTGCTAAATTGCGAATATTGGACTTATAGAAAGCATCAAATAAATCACCAACCAAAGGCACGGTACCCAGAACTGATTCTAAAGCAACGTTAAAAATCATTTTGGTTAAGTCTTGACGTGGTATGCCAAAACGGGTAGCCAAAAAAATGATATAAGCCGAAAACGCAGTACTGATTAAATCACCACCACCAGGAAGCAAACCAATAATTGGATCTAGTCCAAAGCGAAAGCGTGTCCCTGGAATACCAATGGATGTATCCATCAGACGACTGAGTTTACGAATGCGGTTGAGAGTAGCTAAGCGTTGAATTGTGTCCATATTGACAATATTTGCATTACCTTCTGATATTGGTCTTGTACCGTTAGAAGGAGCATGAAGTAGAAAAATCCTGACGACTAGTGTACCGCTCTGCTGAGGATAACATCGGTGGCATAACCTTAAGCTTCTCTACAAGCAAGCTGCAAGTCTTCAACAGTCAAATTAACAGCGACGATATTTTTCATCGTTGAGTTACCCTTGTTCATTGGAGAACCAGCACATTGGTGTCTGTCGCCATGTTCCTTTTGCTGTTTGAGCTTTCCGCTTGCTGCATCCCCACTAAGTGAGCTGACTAAGCCTGCAATGCAATCAAGCTGGCATACAAGCCATTTTGCTGCAACAATTGGTGGTGAGTGCCAATTTCCGCAATTTGTCCGTTATTTAGTACAACAATTCGGTCAGCTTTACGAATTGTCGAAAGCCTATGAGCAACGACAAATGTCGTGCGGTGTTTCATCAAACGCTCGATCGCTTCTTGAATTAAAACTTCCGATGCCGTGTCTACAGAAGCAGTCGCTTCATCTAAAATCAGCACTTTCGGATTCCGAACCAAAGCACGGGCGATCGCCAGTCGCTGCCGTTGACCTCCAGAGAGTTTTGTTCCATTCTCACCAATTATAGTATCAAGTTCTTGGGGTAAAGTGACGATAAATTCTAAGGCATTGGCATCTCGAATTGCCTGTTGTAATTCCCCTTCGCTGACAACTTGTAAGCCATAAAGAATATTTTCCCGGATCGTACCTTCAAATAAAATTGTTTCTTGGGGAACAACAGAGACAAACTGTCGATAAGTTCTTAAATCCAAATCGTTCATATCTTGACCATCTAGATAAATATGTCCCTCTGTTGGTCGGAGAAAACCAATGATTTGATTGAGTAAGGTAGACTTCCCAGATCCCGAAGGACCAACAATGGCAATCGTTTCGCCGGGATTGACGTGCAGCGAAATACGCTCAAGTGCCGGACTTTCGCTACCTTGATAAATAAAACTGACAGCCTCAAATCGAAACTCTCCTCGCACCTGCCTGAGTGAATGCTTGCCTTGATTCTGTTCTAAGTCAGGACACTCTAAAATTTCACCCAGCGATCGAATAGACTCAAAACCTGTACCGATTTGTGGTAAGACTGTCAAAATCTGCACGATGGAATTGGTTAAGGCATCAAAATAGCCTGTTAATAGCACGACATCTCCGGCGGTAATATGCATTTGATGGGTGTATGCTAAATAAGCAGAAGTTACCAGACAGATGGTATTAAACAGACGCAGCATCACCCAAGTCGATGCATTTGTGATGGCGTTAATGCTATCAAGCTGCATTGCTGCCCTTTTCACAGAGTTCAGACGCTGCCCTGTCCGTGCGATTTCAGTGTCCTCAATGCCATGTGCCCGCGTTACCGGAACCAGCTTAATCATCTCCATGATGTGGGAAGACATCCCCTCTATTTGTCGGCGAAAGATATGGTTGCGTTTTTGGATTGGTGTTTTCAGTACCTGCACTAAAATGACAGCTGCCGGCACTGTCGCGACAAAGAAGAATAAAAACCTCCAAGCACGCATGGCAGTGACAACGATTGCCACCATAATTGTCAATATTGCTGAAGGTAGAAATTGAAAAATATAATTTGTTAGTAGTTGAATTTCCTCCACATCTCGCAGGATTTTCACTTGTAGTACACCGGTACTGCGCTGCTTGTAAAATCCGATTGTGAGCTGTTGCAACTGAGAAGTCAAAGCAGAACGCAAATTCACTTCCATTTTGCGAGTTGCGGCACTCATGGTCATAATATGCAAATAGTGCGTGGGAATATTTTGGATGATGGAGATAGCTAAAACTGCCCCATTCAGCCAGAGTTGTGTTAAAGAGTGCTGTTGAGGGCGAGATATGATATCGATCATGTTAGCAATAACAACAGGTCGAATCCACTCCGGGCTGTGTTTGATCACATAAAACAGCATTGACAGCACGAGCTTACCCCAGTCATGACGATAGAGCAGCAATAGCGTCGAGAGTGGAGTGTGACTGTTGTACGTCAACAACAGCGTTTTGTGGGATTTTTGGTTATGGTTTGATCCGTTCATGGAACAGCAGCTAAACTACCTTTTATCTCACCTCAACTTTAGTTGACATTGGGGGGAGTGGCTCATCACTTAAGTTTCACGACTGCATGAGCGTTTGGCTTTGCCAGTCGGAATACGTTCGCTCTGCGTTAACCCAGAGTCGGAGCCAGAATCGGTAAGGTAATGACAAATTCGGTTCCCTCACCGAGCGTAGAATTCACAAGGATCATACCGTTGTGTTTTTCCACTAGAATTTGACGAGCGATGGCTAATCCTAATCCTGTGCCTTTACCAACGGATTTAGTGGTAAATAAATGGTCAAATATCTTTTCTTTTACTGATTCACTCATCCCAATACCATTATCAGCAATGGTAATTTTCACTAGATTAGTTTCGACTGAGGTGGTAATTGTAATGCAGTTACGATTGGCTTTTATTTCCTCAAAACTACGTCCCTGATTAGATTCCTCTAATGCATCAATGGCATTCGCCATAATATTCATGAATACCTGATTTAATTGACCAGGAAAACATTCTATTTGAGGTAATTTACCGTAATTTGTGATAACTTCAATAGCCGGATGTTGTTCATTTGGCTTGAGACGATGTTTCAAAATTAAAATTGTGCTATCAATGCCTTCGTGAATGTTAAATGGCACTTTGTAGTCTTGATCGGCACGAGAGAAAGTTCTTAAACTAGTGCTGATATTTTTTAGCCTGTCGCACGCTATAGACATGGAATTAATCATCTTTAGCAAGTCTTCTAAGGTATAATCCAAGTCAATTTTTTCGGCGTGTTCTTTTATTTCATTACCTGGATTTGGTAAATTTTCTTGATAGAGTTTCAAGTGTTCAATAATATCTAAAATAGTAGGTTTAGCTTGTTTGAGACTGATAGAAATAAAGCCCAAAGGATTATTCATTTCATGAGCTATCCCAGCAACTAAATTACCCAATGCAGACATTTTTTCACTCTGAACAATTTGTAATTGGGCTTGTTGTAAATCTTGTAGTGCTTGTCCGGCTTTTTGATAAAGTCGAGCATTTTCTAGAGATATTGCTGCTTGAGAGCAGAACAGGTTAATTACGCTGAGGCGATCGCTTGTAAATACCCCTTGGGTTAATCTATTTTCTAGATAAATAATAGCAACCAAATTACCTTGATTGAGAATCGGTGTACACAAAGCACTTTGGGGTTGTTGTCGTAGCATATAATCGTCAATCAAGCCACCAATGTCAGTTTGGCAATTATCAATGACAATGGTTTGTAATGTATGTTTAACATATTGAATAAGTCTTCGGGGAATTTGTTGAGAATCATCTACTAATTGGCAAGTGAGAGATGTTTTAATTTGGTGAGCGTCGTCGTGGTCAATAAAAGTAATTGCCCGAATTTGCCATTTATCTTCTTGTGGGAGAATTAACACACATTTTTTTGCTCCTACATTTTCCAAGATAATTTTAGTGAGGCTAGTGATTAAGTCATCCAATTCAATACTGCTGGAAATGCTTTGAGCTGCTTTGAGAATAGATGCAAAATCTAGGGCATCAGAAATAGTCATGCCACCAGACTTAGAAGTGTGTGTTGATTTTTGAGTTTCAGTGCTGGCAGTGGCTATAATAGATTTAAGGGAGTTCAAACCAAGTTTTTCTTGTGGCAAAATAGCTTGAAAAAGTTGAGAATAGCGAATTTTAATGTCTGCTACTTTAGCTTTAGCACCCCACTTTTGATAGGCATAGTAGGCTTCGTGTAAATGCAGGTTAGCAAAACCCTCCTTATTTCGTCGCAACCAAAACTTGGCAACTTGTTCGTGGATAATCGCTTCATGATGAATAAATCCATGCTGATGAGCAGATGCGATCGCCTGATCGTATAACTCCATTGCCTCCAGATGTTGGTTTGAAATCCGAGCAATTTCCGCCTGCACAAACCAATTAAAATGTTCAAAATTTTCAGCACAATTCGCTGACCAAACTTTAATTTGCTTCAGTTTCGATTGTAACTCTTCTATAATTTTTCCTTGCTCATGAAACGCAAACTTCGGATATTGTTCGGTCAGAATGAGACAGCTATAGAAGTAAAAAAGTGGCACGAGCATAGCTGCCCGTCTATTTAAAATCAGCGCCTCAGCCTGCCGCATTTTCTGATAAGCATTTTCCCAATCCTCAAACAAATAGCATCTGAGCAACTGCAAAACGTAGTGTGTACATAACCCAGCAAAAAGCTTTGATTCCTCACAATATTGGATAAACTCTTGCTCGCTCAAATCACGTTGTTGATAGAAGATTGTTACCTCGGACTGGCCTAACAGATTCATGATAAAAAACTGAAAGGCTGCCGTAATTGTTTCTGTATATTGATTCTCAAACTTCTGTAAATCACCCTGAACGATCTTGATCTCCGTTAAAATATCTTCAACTGTATTTCCGGCAAATAAAATATTGGCTAAATACTCAGCTTGGTTATATCCTGCATAAGTCAAGTCTGCTTTTCCACCAAGTTGCTTAATTTCCCCAGAGTAGCGAACATGATTTACCCAAATCGTGAGAAAAGAACTGATGATGTGGCAACTACGACAAATTTGTACAGCATCGTTATATTGCTGACTGAGTTTCAGTGCAACATTGCCAAACTCAGAGGCTTCTTGATATTTCTCAGTTTCGGAAACTAGAATCATACCATAGCAGGCAAATCCAACAAATCCCTCTGGATGCAAACCATATTTCATCGAAAATAGCACCATCATGATGTTAACCCAAGGAAATAGCTCTTGACGTGCTAGGTAGCTTGTGGGAATTAGTTCACCAAATAGCTTCATAGAGAGCTTCTTGACTGGATCAGTCATTTCGGGTAAATCGAGTAAGGATGTGATCAATTTATCCTCTAACAGGGCTTCAATTTCGTCCATTCCCGCCTGAATAATCGGTTTTGGATCTCCCAAAGGCACTTCAATCTCTAATAAAGTAGCAGCTTGATAAGCAGTTTTTAGTGCCTGCTGATAACTTCCACTCAGAGTATGTAGCACCATCTGGCGAATGTAAATATCCGCTTTTTCTAAGTCAGTTCGGGCTTTTTCCAAAGCCCGAACAATCCAGAAATGAGACGCTTCAAAATTACCGTTCAGAAACTCAACATCTGCTCTTTCACGATACATACTCATAGCGAGATCAGCGTCACGATCCCAAATGCGATCGTCCATCAATTTTATACCATTCAGCATATATTTCAAAGCTGGTTCATAGGCTAAGGCTGCTTTTGCTTTAAGCGTTGCTTTCAGATTGAGACGAACTAACTCGATCTGTTCCTCTAGCTGATTAATTAACTCAATTCCCAAATTTAAGTGATCGACAATCTCAAACAAACGTTCTGCAATCATCTCTGGTGAACTATGTTGTAAGATGAGCCGACCGATTTTTAAATGTACTGATCGCTGCTTTTCGACAGGAATCAACGCATCTGCTGCTTGTTGAACGCGATCATGTCCAAACCGATAGGTGGGAATCAAAAATTCAGTATCTAACTTAGCGGTGGGCAAAATAAATCCTAGTTGCAGAGCTGCCATTAAATCAGCATAGACTGCTGATCTACTTTGCTGATAGATAATAGACAGGGTTGTTAAATCAAAAGAAGCACCTACGCAGGCAGCGAGACTGAGGATTTGTTGAGTAGATGCTGGCAATTTTTTCAGCTTACCTACCATCAATTCCACAACATTATCAGTGATCCCCATTGCTTCAATCTGGTCAATGTTCCACCTCCACTGCTGAGTAGGGAGATGGAACTTTAACAGTTCTTCTTGATGCAAGGCTTTGAGAAACTCGTTGACAAAAAATGGATTACCTTCCGTTTTGCGAATCGTGAGATTACTTAGGGGTTGAATTGTTTCTAGAGTGCTGTGGAATGTGTCTGCAATCAGATGACTCACATGCTCAAGCGACAAAGGAGACAAGATAATTTGGTTAATAGTGACATCGGCTTTACGTAATTTATCTGCTATCAGTAGCAACGGATGAGTCGGCTCGACTTCGTTATCCCGGTAGGCTCCAATGACAAACAGATGATGAATTTCCGCATCGTCAGTCAGCATCAGTTCGAGTAGTTTTAAGGTGGCGGTATCAGCCCACTGTAAATCGTCTAGAAAAATAACTAGTGGATGTTCTGGGGCACAAAAGATGCCAATGAAGCGCTGAAAAAGCGAATTAAATCGGATCTGGGATTCAACTGCTCCTAACTCCGGGACGGGCGGCTGTTTGCCAATGATGAGTTCAATTTCTGGAATAAGTTCAATAATGATTTCCCCAGAATTTTGCAAAGCATTTTGCAATTTCTCTCGCCATTGGTTGAATTGGGACTCGCTTTCAGTTAGTAATTGCTGGATGAGTTTCCGAAATGCAACAACGATCGCTGAGTAAGGAACATTGCGCCTAAATTGATCGAACTTACCTGATATAAAATAGCCTCGTTTCTGGACGATTGGTTTATGTACTTCGTTGACGACTGAGGTTTTGCCAATGCCAGAAAAGCCTGCAACTAACATTAGTTCGCTGCTTCCTTGAGAAACTCGTTCAAAAGCTTCTAGTAATTGCTGTACTTCTGTTTCTCTACCGTATAATTTTTCTCTGATCAGGAAGCGAGCGCACACATCCTTTTGCGCAATTTCAAAGCTCTCAAGTTTACCAGTTTCTTGGAGTTGAGTTAAACAGTTTTCTAAATCAAATTTAATTCCTAATGCACTTTGATAGCGGTCTTCAGCATTTTTCGCCATCAATTTCATCACCAGATCACAAAGAACTTGAGGAATCTCTTCCCTCTTGCCTAAGAATGATGGAAGTTTTGCAATATGACAATGTACCAATTCCATTGGGTCATTTGACTGAAACGGTAATTCACCAGTCAGTAATTCGTAGAAAGTTACACCCAAAGAATAGAAGTCAGTGCGGTAATCAATCCCCCGATTCATTCTGCCAGTTTGTTCGGGAGAAATATAACTAAGTGTCCCTTCTAAAAAATTGGGATTTATCAGCGTTTGAGTTTCTCTTGGCAGTAGAGATGCAATACTAAAGTCAATTAATTTAACTTGTTTGGTTTCTAGATTAATTAAAATATTCGCGGGTTTAATATCTTTATGAATAATGCGCGAGTGGTAGAGTATATCTAAGCTATTGCATAGTGCGATCGCAATTCGTAAAAACTCCATTAAAGATTCTACGCTTCCCTCCACTCTCCATTCCTTCAAGGATATTCCCCCAAAGTCTTCCATCACCAACACATAACCATTTTGGTAAGGTTCCAGGCTGTATGTTTGGATGATTAGGGGTGAGTTGAGATTTTTGGCAATGGTGTACTGATGGCGAAACTGTACCAATTCGCTGAAACTCGGATAAGGATTTTTCAGCAGTTTGATCACTACTCTTAATGAGTCAGTCTCTCGATACCCTCGATAAACCAGGGTTCTGGAACCATTGTAAAGTTCTTCACTGATGCGATATCCGAGAATACTTACTGGAGTTATGACCATACCACCAAATCCTGATAATCTCTGGATTTAGTATTCCCAAATAAATGAAGATTCCACTAATTTAGTCATGCTTGAGCCAACACTGCGAACTAAAGTTACGGTTGTGATTTTGTCCGTTCATGGAGCAGCAGTTAAACTACCCGCGAATATAACAAGAATAGATGATTGTATTGCATAGCCTGAGGCCACTCATTGATGCAGATCCAAATCGTTAGCCAAACGGTGGGGGTTGTTTTTCTTCAATCAACTTCATCCTTTCAATGATGTAAAAGTATCGGCAATATCCGCTCCATCGATTCTCCCAACCAAAATCCCAGAGAAGAAGTTACAACTAAGATGACAAATGTATCAAATCGACTGCATGACTGGAGTAAGTTTTGCGAAGCCAACGTCAAAGCTAAAGTTGAAGTTCCGATCGCCGCCCAAATCAACACTCCAGAACCTGCCGCAGTCACAGCGAAAGCCACAGTCACTGCTACCGCTACGATCCCCATGATCGCCACTGCGATCGCAAACCTACCAGCCCCCGATACGGCCTCAGCTACTACCACTGCCACGATCCCAACCATCGCCACTGCCCCAATTCCACTTAGAGACACAGAAGTTTTGAGTATGTATCCTGAAACTGAGTAACTTAATAAAACTCCAGCTAGATGGATCCAAAAAGCAGGTTTTGCAGATTGCTTAGGGGCAGGGGGGAATTGATTAACAACAGGAGGTTGTCGAACTTTACTCAACTCTTCTACAGCCAGTGGAGAAGAAGGCAAGTCCGCATTCTGAGTGGAATGACCCAATAATTCTAACCATTGCTGCATTGATTGCGGACGATCTTTTGCCTCTAATTCCATACCTACCAGAATCGCTTGGTTCACTCTGTCACTGATGCTGGGATTAATTTGCTTTGGTGATTGTAGTTCTTTACCAGTAGCCCTTTGTGGAGCGGCAGGAGGTTGTTGATTTGTTAACACAAAATACAGTGTTGCCGCCAAAGCATAAACGTCAGTGTAAGCACCTCGTTTTGCCACTGTTTTATACTGCTCAATTGGTGCAAAGCAGTGGGACAAATATGTTGTGTGCGGCTGTGTTGAGTCTGGGGTAAATTCTCGTGCAATCCCAAAATCAATTAATACTGCCTCTGTCCTCCCCGCACGTAAGATAATATTTGCTGGTTTAACATCTCGATGCAACAAGCCGTTATTATGAACGACTATGAGTGCTTCACCGATTTGGTGGATGTAGTGTAAAGCTTCTGCTTCTGGCAAAACACCTCGATTCATCACGCGATCAGCTAAATGTTCACCCTGAATGTATTCCATCACCATACACCAGAGCTGCCCTTCTTGAAAGACATCCTCAACCTGCACAATGTAAGGATGCCTACATTTTGCTAACCGCAGCGCCTCTCTGACAAAATCTTCTTGAAATTTACTAAAGTCTGATTGACGTTGTAACCGCTCATTCAAGGTTTTGATGACAACGCGATCGCCTTTGTCATCCTTAGCTAGATAGGTAATTCCAAAACCGCCTTGTGCAATAATTCTGATAATGGTATACTTACCATCTTGCAAACGGGCTGTAGATGACCAAATTGTTGTGACTTGTGCAGAACCAAGCAATCCCAACCATTCCTGTATAGAATGAGGGCGATCTTGTGCTTCCACTTCCATGCCCTTGAGAATAGCTTGATTCAAGTCATTGCTGATAGTGGAAACAATTTCTTGGGGGGGAATTAATGCATCGTTGTACACCTTGCGGTTAAAAGAAGTCGTCGGCAATTTACCTGTGAGTGCATAATACAGACTTGCGGCTAGAGAGTAGACATCCACTGTAGGCTCGCGATTTCCCCGCATCTCCTCATAAGGAGCAAAGCTAGGATTGGCGAAAAACTTAGAGCTAATCGTCGTCGGAACAGTTTCACCAGCAATCCCAAAGTCAATCAGAACAGCTTTCCCATCTTGCTGTATCATTATATTGCCTGGATGAACATCCCGATGTACCAATCCCGCCCTATGTACTACTATTAAGGCATCACCAATTTGACGCGCATACTTAACTGCTTCGACGTGAGGTAGAGTTCCCCGTTGATGCACTACCTGATACAAGCTCTCCCCTTGAACAAAATCCATGACCAGATAGTATGTGCCGTTTTCATGAAACAAATCCCTGATCCTCACAATATTGGGATGCTGGGTTTCAGACAGCTTTTCTAGTCGCCGCCCCTCTTCAATGAATCGCTGCACGTATTTCGGGTATTCTGGGTCATGTCGCAGAGTCTCATTGGGGGTTTTTATGACCATTAGCTGATTAAGCAGAGTATGGCGTGCCTTGTAAGTAATCCCGAATCCTCCTTGTCCTAAGAGTTCTTCGATGATGTACTTATCGCTCTGCAACTTGTGCCCAGCCGCCCAAACCATCAATTTACATCTTTTAAAGACTACGTTTTATTATTGCACACTAAAATATGATCGCGCTTTCAATGACTTTTTGAAACTCAAGAAGCTGCGATTCTTAATTCCATTTACGCTGCAAATTAGAAGATAATTGCCTCATTTTTCAGTTGATATTACACATAATTTTAGCATGAACTAAATTCAACAAACAACTAAAATTCTGACTAATAATTAACTCGGCACAAAAAAACATAAATATGTAAACAAATGTTGAGATGCTGATAAACTTAGTCCAGGCAGGTTTGACAAGATTGTTGGTTTGTACTGACAAGTTATGAGATTAAACCCACAACACACTAACCATGTGGAAAGGGCATAGACAAATCCTCTTTCTGGAGAGCGAATTGATCACGAAGTCATAAGTATCGTCTTCTTGAAATAAATCGTAACTCTCACCTAAAGAGATCGGGAAGTCTGGAAGCCCCGTTCGCGTCAGCGTCTCCGCCAGGAGAAGGATGAGTGTCAAGGATAAAAGGAATTGACACTCATTCGGTATTTATATCGGGGTGGAAAGACGGCTCGCGTAGTTTTAACTACCGTCAATATTTAAACCATTTTTAACTGTATCCATATCCGTCTTTGTGATGGATGACTTTACAGTATTTATGAGACACACCATCGACCGATCCCTTAATCGTTGAGATGTCAAAACTACCTTTTGCACGAGTTGCAATTCTACCGATGTAATTACCAATTTTCTTTCCTTTTACTACAACTGCTTTAACAATGTCTCCAGTTATGAAACCGAAATGTACTTTTTTCCTACTACAGTGTCTAATTGGGAATCCTTGTTTGTTAGTTCAACAAGATTGTCTAGAACCATGTCCAGTCGCCTTTATTAGCAATGGGGTTACACCTTTGATTTTTAGATTTTGGGGTGTCGATTATTGATTTTGATGCTGCTTTTCAAACAGTTTTATCAACAGTTGGTATTGAGTCAATAGGGGTGATCGCGGGTTTGATTTGAAAAAATAAATGTAGAGAGGCCATGATTGAAGCGTCTCTCTACATTGTATATTGTATGCAACACCAGAAGCGCTATAGTTACTCCCTCAAGTCGTGTATTCTGCGTTAATCTTTACGTAGTCATAACTCAAATCGCAACCCCAAGCCTTCCCAGAACCATGCCCGTTACCGATGCTGACGGTAATTATGACTGGATTATCTAGCCGTTGCGTCTTTAGATGACTGCGATTGCCTGACAAATCATTGCTCATATTCGTCGCCACCAAATCTTGTGGCATTGCAGAATCAGCAGCTTGTTTTAAATACGCACTCACTGTTGGACGATCAAAAATCAATGGTTGGCCATTTTCCATCAGCAAGAAATTTCCTATTTGAATTTTCAGACTTTCTAGCTCAAAAGGCACACCTGCACGCCCTGCGGCAGCAGCGATGCGTCCCCAGTTGGGATCGCGTCCAAAAATGGCAGATTTAACCAAGGAAGAACCAGCGATAGTTTTGGCAACTTGAGTGGCTGATTGTTCATCAGGTGCGCCAGTGACTTGCACTTCAATCAAACACGTTGCACCTTCACCGTCACGGGCGATCGCTTTTGCCAAATGCTGACAAACTGCTGTTAACATCGCCTCTAATTTCTCTGCTTCTGTCCCCATTTCCGTCAAAGCTGGGGTGCGTGATTGTCCGTTCGCTAAAGCAATTAAGCTATCATTTGTACTCGTATCGCCATCTACGGTAATCGAATTGAATGAACGATCTGCAGCCCGACTCAACATTTGTTGCCAAAGAGCAGGAGACACTGCCGCGTCACAGGTGACAAATGCGAGCATTGTTGCCATGTTGGGATGAATCATCCCAGAACCTTTAGCAATACCGCCAATCCGCACTGAGCGATCGCTGATTGTTGTCTCCAGAGCAATAGATTTTGTCACCAAATCTGTGGTAATAATTGCTCCTGCGGCTGCATCTGAACCTGTTTCTGAAAGCTCTGCGACAAGTTGAGGAATCCCTGCTTTGAGCTTATCCATGGCAATTCTTTGCCCGATTACCCCAGTTGAAGCTAAAAGTACAGATTCTGATGGTATATTCAGCTCTTGTCCCAAAATCATGGCACTTTCCAAAGCATCCAACCAGCCTTGAGAACCCGTGGCAGCGTTTGCTTGTCCGGCATTGCATAGTATAGCACGAGCACTGTGCTTTGACAGCAAGCGCTGACGACAATAGTCAACACAAGCGGCTTTTACCTGAGACGTCGTGAATACACCTGCGGCGATCGCCTCCACATTTGATAATATCAAAGCCAAATCCGGTAATCCCGAAGGTTTCAGTCCGGCCCTAATTCCTGCCGCTTGATAACCTCTTGGTGCAGTCACACCACCAGTAATTTCCTGCCATTCTGTCATGTTTCTACCCTCACAACTATCTCGTTGCTGAGGAGCGATTATATCAAGCTTTTGTGCTGTGT